>JBLMZU010000619.1:0-3830 GCA_050258995.1 Bacteroidota bacterium | reverse complement strand
TTTTTCAGCGGAAGCTTGCTAACTTTCAACTATTTGTTCCCTTTTTTTAGGGAATTGTCCATTTCTTCTCTCGCCAGGATATTCATGACCTCATCAGCATAACGACCTCGGCGTAAAAGCTCGGCCATATTACGCATCGGATGATTGATGTGCTTGAGGAATGATTTATACCCGGCACACAAGTAATTTAACCCCGGTTCACCTTTGGGCGTGTGCGTGAACCGGTTGCGAGGGCATTCTCCGTAACAGGCGAACAGTACTTCACAATCTTTGCAATACTGTTGAATCTGCAATTGATAGAAGCCTGGCACAACAAGTTGTTCCGTTGATCGGTCTGAATGGCACGGCAATGAGTCTTGCCCAGCTTCCTAATCGGGGTCGCCCTCCCTCGCCACCAGTATGTAAATCGTACTGCCGCCTCCCAGAGTTCTCAGCGGGGGACCTCACGCAGAGGTCAACCTCCACTGCTTTGTACGGGCTCTCGCCATTCAGCCAGCACGTAGTATACTGCGCGCCGGTTTCTTTGGTATAAAATGATGGCGAAGCCGATCATTACGGAGTTCTCAGAACGTCACCTGAAAAGTGCGAAAAATGGGTCATTTTCCTCAAAAACCGCAGCTTGTTGAACTCCATCTGTGTAAACAGGAAGACGTTCTTTGGTGGAAAATGATCGCCCGCGGACCAAGTTGAAAGTCGATGTACAATGGACGCGCACGCGGTTCGCTCTTGTACACAATATCAGCAAGATCTACACGTTTGGGGCGATCCACTGCCCCCGGCGGAGCAAAATACTCGCAGAACCACATTCGAGGCGAGAAACGGGACGGGGAAAGCTCTCTGCAAAATGAGTTTTTCGACAGTCTCATTGGGCAGCAAAACAAAAGAGGGCAATTTTAGTATTGATCAGGAAGAGGAATGGATATGAGAGAAAAAGACAAGGTATTGATTGCACCCGTGACAGGATATAGCCCTCACATCGGTGTCCTGATAGATACAATGCAATGCTGCCGATCAAAGACCCTGGAGTGGATTCAAGATTTGACAAGCTATCAGCTTGACTTTCTGTATGATGAGAAAGCAAATTCAATCGGAGCTTTACTCCTACATCTTTGTGCTTTGGAGGTGGCGGTGCAGGAATATACATTTCAGGGGATACCGCTGGAAAATCCCGAATGGCAACAGAAATGGGGAGTAGCAATGTATCTGGGCGAGCGTGCCCGACTGGAAATCCGAGGGTATCCAGTCCAGTACTATATAGAGAAGATGGAGCAGGTTCGATCGCTAACCCTGGATCATATGCAGCAATGTAGCGATGAGTGGTTATGGCGAGAGTCGCCTTGGTTTAGTCGACTCGCTAACAATTATTGGATGTGGTATCACGTATATGAGGATGAAATCAATCACCGTGGAGAAATAAGTTGGTTGAAATCACGAATTCCAGTAACTGCGCCGAAAGCCGAATAACTAAATTTTGTTCGACCGAAATGGGATTTTTATGCCGAAGTTTGAGCCATGCTCTTTGGCTTTTCTTTCACAAGGATTGGCTCCGTTAAGTGATTTTGCTGGCTAACAAAGCCCCGCCTTGCGAGATACCCTGCGGCCACGGCCCTGGCACTGACCGCCAGGACATCTGTGTCTTCGACGTGCACCCCGGCCCTTCGGCCGGTGAACAGCTACCGGGGTAGGCTACGCCGGGGCGGAGCCAACCGTACCTCGAAGGGACAGGCCGCAGGCCGTTGGGCGGCGGAGGAACCAAATGCATGGCAATAAGAAAATAGCGAATGGAAATCGAACCATATAATCCATTAGTGTTAGAGTAAAAACAGTTCAAATTTTAGAGGAGTATCCACACATGACAGAAATGCAATCAAACCTGGTAAGAGATGGCAAAGGCGGGCAGATCAAAGTTCCAATTATTATTTCACAAGCCGATATGGATCTGATCGAAAAAGAATTCGTTGTAAAGGATGGCGATGTTTTTATCGTCACCTACCCGCGTTCAGGCACTACCTGGACGGAACAAATGGTGCATCTCCTGGTGAACAAGGGCGAGCAGGGTGAGCAGCGTCTCACAGACGCTGTGCCCTGGCTGGAGACTTTACCTCATCGTCCTAACAGCATGATCGAATTTTTGAAGGCCATGCCACCACGCCGCCTGTTTACGAGCCATTTACCCTACCCGCTCATGCCTCCTATTGATAACACAACTGCAAAAATCGTTTATGTGGCCCGCAACCCAAAGGACGTGGCGATCTCAACTTATTTTCACAACCAGAGCAAAGGTGGCTATGAAGGCTCCTGGGAGGAACACTTTCAACTTTTTCTTTATGGCGATGTTGGATTTGGGCCCTACTTTGACCATGTACTGCCCTGGTGGCAAGCCAGCCAAAAGGATAAGAACATCCTGTTTTTGAAGTATGAGGATATGAAACATGACCATGCCGGCAATGTCGCAAAACTCGCCTCATTTCTGGACATTCAAGCGGATTCACAATTAATTGAAACAGTTGTCAGGTTGAGCAGTTTCCAGTCCATGACCTCGAACGAGACTACAAACTTTGACTGGATTCCCCAAAAAGCAGATAAGCCAAAGCATTTCCGCAAAGGAGACATTGGTGATTGGCGAAATCATTTCAGCGCCGAACAAAGCCAGCAAATGGATGATATATTCATGAAGAAGATGAAAGGCAGCGGTCTGCAGTTTGACTTTGGAGATGGCGTTATCTTGCCATAATCTTTATGTCTCACATCGGAAAGACTGCTTGAAATCGAGGTCCGCCCAACAGAGCCCCACCTTGCGGGATACCCTGCGGGCACAGCCCTGGCACTGGCCGCCAGGACATGTGTGTCTTCGACGTGCATCCCGGCCCTTCGGCCGGTGAACAGCTACCGAGGCAGGATACGCCGGGCAGAAAAGCCGGACGGCTGGACACTTACCTGCACTGCACCGAACGCAGTGCGGCGCAGGTGAGTGTGTGCGTTTTTTTGGAGCTGGTGGCGTTTCACACAAGCTTGCATATCGACATTATGTGTTATCGCCAAAATACATCTTCTGACAAGTAGGAAAGGAAAATTCACATGAGAAAAATTGTTGTATCCATGTTCATGGCTCTGGACGGGGTTGTGGAAGCCCCAAATCAATGGTCTTTCCAATTTGGGAGTGCAGAACAGCAGAAGTATAAATTCGATGAACTCTTTGCATGCGACGCTCTTCTTTTGGGGCGAATCACCTACCAGGGGTTTGCAGCCGCCTGGCCAAACATGCCTGGCACAGGAGATTATGGCGTAAGAATGAACAGCATCCCCAAATATGTTGTTTCAACAACCCTTCAAGAAGCCGAGTGGAAGAATTCAAGGATAATCAAAAACAATGTCTCTGAAGAACTATCAACATTGAAACAGCAGACAGGTCTCGATATTTTGATTTTTGGAAGCAGCACTCTTGTCAATTCGCTCATGAAATATGATCTAATTGATGAATATAGACTCATGGTTTTTCCCGTTGTCGTGGGAAGCGGAAAGCGTCTCTTCCAGGATGTGAATGAGAAAAAATCTCTAAAACTCATTGAGACAAAGACATTCAGTTCAGGCGTTGTTGTTCTTTCCTACCAGCCTGACAGGAACGAAACCAGATAGAAATATCTTTCCTACAAAACGAGCCCATCAAAGCGTTCTCAGAACGGCGCTTGAAAAGTGCGAAAAATGCGCTTTTTTTGCACCATGTGTAGACAGTAAGACGTTCTTTGGTCGAAGCATGGATGCAGAGCGCGGGCAATGGAGCGGAAGTCGGCATTCGCGGGCATGCTCGCATCACACGGCTGAGGCCGGTC
>JBLMZU010000618.1:0-5108 GCA_050258995.1 Bacteroidota bacterium | reverse complement strand
GAAACCGGAACACCGACTGTATCGGCTGTCTGTTACAAAAATTCTGTTCCATCCAGGATGTGGCGGATACGTATGAAGTCCCCAGCCAGGATTTGATCAGTGACCTGGAAAAATGTGTCAGAGAAAATTATCCCCCCAAAAGGAGCATCTCATGAAAATCTCTCCCAAACTTTTTAGTATGCTGCTTGCCTTGTCCGTTCTGGTCTCGGCCTGCAGCACAGCAGCAAAAGCCGGAAATGCATCCGGTATCGAATCCACAGGCAAGGTTGTGGAATATGCCCTGGAAACTGCCATGATCGATGGCCAGATGGCCTTTATCGGCCGGGGCGGTGGCATCGACGGCGTCAAGAACCCGACGCTCAGCGCCAATGTGGGCGACAAGGTTAAGATCACCCTGACCGCCGGTGACAGTGTGGAGCATGACATTGCATTCCCCGACTTCAACGCCCAATCTGAGCATGTCGCCGGAGAAGGGAAAACTTCGACATTCGAATTTGTTGTCGACAAACCCGGCTCGTTCACCTATAACTGCCTGCTTCCTGGTCACAAGGAAGCTGGCATGGCCGGCAAGTTCGAGGTCACTGGAGAAGCAGCCGCGGCTCCCGCATCTCAGCCCGTATCTGCCGCGAATGTTGCCATGGCAGCAGCTGGACCGGTTGTCGTCAACAACCCCGCCACAACCGGATCGGATATTGTCCGCGATCCCACTGACCTTCCTGGCCCGATCGGCGTTCGCGAGCCAAAAACCGTGCGCATCGACCTGGAAGCGGTTGAGGTCGAAGGCCAGCTCGCCGACGGAACCACTTACAAGTATTGGACGTTCAACGGCCAGGTTCCCGGTCCCTTCTTCCGTGTTCGCGTGGGCGACACGATCGAAGTCCATATGAAAAACAGCACCACCAGCACCATGGCACACTCCGTGGACTTCCATGCAGTGACCGGTCCCGGCGGCGGCGCCACCATGAGCCAGACCAAGCCTGGCGAGGAAACCATGTTCACTGCCAAGGCTTTGAACCCCGGCCTGTTTGTTTACCACTGCGCGACCCCGATGGTTGCCGAGCACATTGCCAATGGCATGTACGGAATGATCCTTGTCGAGCCTGAGGAAGGACTGCCCCCGGTCGATCGTGAGTTCTATGTCATGCAGGGTGAGATCTATACCAAGGAAGCCTTTGGCTCGACCGGCCTGCTCACGGAAAATACCCAGGCTTTGCTTAATGAAAATCCTGAATACCTCGTATTCAACGGCGCGGTCGGCAGCCTGACCGATAAGAAACCGCTCAAGGCCAAGGTTGGCGAGACCGTCCGCATCTTTTTCGGAGTCGGAGGCCCCAACTTCACATCCTCCTTCCACGTCATCGGTGAGATCTTCGACCGGGTGTATGACCAGGGCTCCCTGACATCCCCTGCCCTGACCAACGTTCAGACGACCTCAGTGCCACCCGGAGCCGCGACCGCGGTCGAATTCAAGCTCCAGGTCCCTGGCAGGTACATCCTTGTCGACCATGCACTCTCCAGGATGCAGCGTGGGCTGGCCGGCTACCTGATCGCTGAAGGGCCGGAGAATCCCGAGATCATCAACGGCACAATGACTGCCGGCAGCGGTCACTAATCCTTGTGAAACAAAATGAGCCTGCGGAAATCGCAGGCTCATTTTGTTTACTTGCTCATCAACTTTTGATTTAGGTTTTGAATAAAGGTAAGCAATACCTGTTGTGATGCTTTGTCGAGGCTCTGCTGGGTTCCAGTGCCATACATGGTCAGTTTCACAGACATGGCATCCGCTGCACCCTTGGGGTCGGAGGCATCGATGGTGATCTCGCCATATTTTGAGATCCATTCATTCATCGTGGCGATCTCTGCCGGTGAAAGAAGCCCGCTGATGCTCTTTTCAACCATATCACCGCTTTTACAATTGGTGCCCTGCACTTCGCCGGACAGGTAGATCGTCAGGTTGTCACAGAAGCCGGCAATCCCGCCATTACGGGACCAGGTCAGCGCCACCGTGGCAGGGACAACCACCGATCCATCCTGGTTTGTGTGATACTCCACCTGCTTGCCGTTCGCCTCCAGGACAATGCGAAAACCAGGGGTAACCACCTGGGAACACATAACTCCCTCCACGCTTACACCCAGACAGCTATCGGGCCACTCCACGGCCTCGGTCGAGACAATTTTGATCCGGTCGGGGGTCAATCCCAGGTTTTTGGCAAGCGAAGAGATCGCAGCTCGTTGCGCAGGGGTGATGTCCACATTGATATGGGTAGGCTGCCCCTCAACAGCCGGGGGAAGCTCTGTCGCCTGTGCCTGAGGCGAACAGGCAGCCAGCAGCAGGGTAACTGTTAATACAATCAGCAGGACTTTCTTCATTTTCACTCCTTTACCCTAATAGACGTGCCCAATTTCAATTTGTTCCGAAAAAACTGTATAATTCGACCGACAGGAAGATCCATCGAATCAGGAAATTTGCTATCTGGAGGAGTTTACAGATTGAAGTTCCAATATCATTTTAAGGAAATGGCAAGAATCTCGGTAATTATACTGATCGCGGGGATATCGATCGCATCCTGTTCATTTCCTGGCCGGGCAGCCGCCACCCCGGGCGTTCCGATCGATGCGGCTGTTGCGACCACGCTTGCATCGGTGGCAACCCGAACACCTGCTCCTCTCCCCACGATAATTCCAACTGCCACCCCTCTGGATCTCAAGGGATTGTTTTGCGAGTACCAGTTCTGCATCGGTCACCCGCAGGACATGGCTTTTTACGATGTCAATGCCCAGCAAAATGTCGGCTCGCCCAGCACCTATAGCGCCGGAATTCTGGCGTCCTACAACGCCAACCTTTTCCTTCAGGTGATGTGGCAGATTTCCCCCGGCACATCCGATCCATCGTTTCTGCTCAACTTGATTTTGGACGCCCAAACCGATACCCGGTCGGGAAACCAGGAGGTAAAACTGATCCGCGACATGAACGTGATCTATACGCCGATTTCATCCACCGCCTCCCCATCCCTGCCGCACGGCGGCGCCGCAGCCTGGACCTGCGGCGACCGCGTCTTCGCCTGGAAGGCCTACACACCCGACGAGTCGTCTGCGGCTGGCCTGTTCGAGGAAGCGCTGACCCGCTTCAACTGCAACAAATGATACGATCCTTTGCCACGTCCCGCAGGACGGTCGTCATTCGTGAAGCAAACGTTGCCGATGCTGCCGGTTTTCGTGAGCTCCGTCTGGAGGCGCTGCAAAACAGCCCGATTGCCTTTTCTGCAGATTATCAAAAGAACATCAGCCATCCCGCAAAATATTGGGAGGACCTGCTCTCGCCGCACCCCGATGAATCCACCATGTTTATTGCAGAAGTGGATGGCAAGCTCATTGCGATGACAGGCGTGATGCGTGGCAGCTCCCCCAAAACCAGACACAGCGCCTGGATCTGGGGTGTGTATGTAACGCCGGCGTGGAGAGGCCTGCATATCGCAGAGGAGATCATTCGTTCGTGCATCGAGTGGGCGGGAGCCAGGAACGTCGTCCTGGCAAAGCTGGGTGTCGCGGCTGTCAACCAGCCGGCGATCCGCTGTTATGAGCGCTGCGGGTTCAAGATCTATGGGACTGAACCGCGGGCCGTATTTGTGGACGGTAAATACTACGACGAATATCTGATGTTCAAGTCACTGGATGGTCTATAATCCCTGACGCTTTGCCTCGTTCCAAAAGACATCCATCTCTTCCAGCTTCATCTCTGACAGAGACTTCCCCTGTTTCTTCGCGGACTGCTCCACAAAGCCAAAACGCTTTTTAAACTTCAGATTCGTTCCGCGCAAAGCTGACTCCGCATCCACCGATTTCCAGCGGGCGACATTGACGAGAGCAAAGAACAGGTCGCCAATCTCGGATGCCAGCTCAAAATCGCTCTCGGCACTCTTGATCTCTTCGATCTCCTCCCGGACCTTGTCCAGGACGCCTTCGATTTCGGGCCAGTCGAAGCCGACGCGGGCTGCGCGGTCCTGGTATTCCTGCGCCTGGCTCAAGGCAGGCAGGGCAGCGGGGACACCATCCAAAAGCCCTTTTTCCACCTTTTTATCACGCCGTTCCTTTTCCTTCAGCTTTTCCCAGTTGGCAAGAACCCCCTTGACTCCCTCCAGTTCCACATCGCCAAACACATGCGGGTGGCGCCGTACGATCTTGGAATGAATGCCCTGGATCACCTGGTTGACATTGAACTGCTGTTCCTCATTCGCAATCTGGGCATGCAGCACAATTTGTAATAACAGGTCGCCGAATTCCTCCTGCATGTCGGCAAAGTCTCCCGAATCGATTGCCGTGATCGCCTCGTAAGACTCCTCCAGCAAATGCTTGCGTAATGATTCGTGGGTCTGCTCCTTGTCCCAGGGACAGCCATCGGGGGCGCGCAGATGCGCCACGATCTCCGCAAAGGATTCGAACGAAGTCCCCTCCCCCAGGGGCGGGACATACAGGCAGGCGCCGGTGGATGGTGAGACAGCATCCATGGCGTCAAGCTGGATGGCGTTCGAGACTCCCCCTACAACTGAAAACACATTGAAGTCCCTCGGATAGGTGGTTAACAATACGCTCTTCAACTGTGATGCAATTTCCTTTGACTCAATACCTGCAAACAAAACTGCCATATCTGGCGGATACGGCGGAACATGCGCCCCGGCAAGTGTCCCTGCTTCCAGCAGAACCAGCTTCGAAGGCGGACTCATCTGCAACGTGTCAAAAACAGTATTCACAAGCGTAAAATCCATACGATCTCCTAATTGATCATCCAGGCATTTGGATCGAATCATAAATTTAAGCAGCTTCTGTGCCTTGCGAGAAATCGGTATCCTTTAATAACTTAAAACGAAAAACGTAATCCGCGGAGTATATCCTACGAATTACGCATTTCGCATGTAGTTTGATTTGAACAGAATTAGCGTTTGGTGTAGGTCGGCGCCTTGCGTGCCTTCTTGAGGCCCGGTTTCTTGCGTTCCTTGACGCGAGCGTCGCGGGTCAGCAGGCCGTTCTTGCGCAGCGCAGAGGTCCATTCACCGTTGACCATGACAAGGGCGCGGGCCAGGCCAAGACGGACAGCTTCCGTCTGACCGGTC
>JBLMZU010000617.1:0-4594 GCA_050258995.1 Bacteroidota bacterium | reverse complement strand
CTTCATGTTCCACAGAAATTCACGCATCTCATCCATGATCGACCAGCCGACGGTGTACTCAGACGCAACCAGGGCGATCAGGTTCCGGCGGGCATCGTCTGAGGCCGTGAGGGCTTCGCAGAGCAAATCGAGGTGGTAATACACTTCCACACCGCGCTCGCGCATGGCCTTGACGAACTGGTCATGCTCCCATTGGGCTCGTTCCACCCAAAGCACATCGTCGAACAACAGCTCGTCGTGGTTGGTGGGTGTCAAGCGCTTCAAGCTAAGCTCAGGGCGATGGACGATCACTTTGCGGAGCTTGCCAACTTCTGAATAAACACCAAATTCATTGCTCATTTCTTTTTTCTCCTTTTGGGTTTGCGTTGTTTTTTTATGGACAGACGATCGTTCCGGCCTCGCCGGTTACAATCTTTTCGATATCCTGCAGCGAGCCTATGGCGGCACGCTTGCCGGTTTTCTCAACAAATTGAATGACAGCTTCCACCTTTGGACCCATGGAGCCAGCCGGGAACGGATGAGCTCTCAATTCCTGGATGGAGACCTGACCCAGCTTGCGCTGGTCCGGCTTGCCCCAATCCAGGTAGACCCCATCCACATCGGTGGCGATCACAAACAGGTCGGCTTCCAGCTCCTCCGCCAGCAGCTCGCTGGCCAGATCCTTGTCGATGACTGCCTCAATCCCAGTCAGCCAGCGCTCCTTTTCCGCAACATACATGGTTGGGATGCCGCCTCCGCCGGCGCAAATCACAATCGTGTTTTGCTCGAGCAGCCATTTAATCGGCCGGATCTCAAAAATCCGCTTGGGGAGGGGGGATGGAACCACGCGGCGCCACTTGACTCCATCCTGCTTGAATATCCAGCCTTTCTCCACCTTCAGTTGATCGGCTTCCTCTTTCTCGTACACCGGGCCGACAAACTTGGTTGGATTCTTGAAGGCAGGATCGTTTTCATCGACTTCGATCATGGTGAGCAGGGTGGCAAACGGTACCTCGTAAGGGAGAAGGTTGCCCAATTCCTGCTCGATCATATAGCCGATCATTCCCTGGGTTTGTGCTCCAAGCACATCGAGAGGATAGGGCTCCACCTCTTTGTAAGCCGATGCCTGAAGCGCCAGTAAACCAACCTGGGGGCCATTGCCATGCGCCAGTACAAGCTGGTGCTTTTCGGCAACCGGCGCCAGCGCCTGGGCTGCAACTCGAATGTTGGCCCGTTGGTTATCATGGGTCATCGGCTCGCCTCGTTTAAGTAAGGCATTGCCTCCTAAAGCGACAACTATTCTCATTCGAGATCACTCCTTTCTTTGTAGACCCTGTCTTTTTTGCCCCAGACCTGCATCAGCCGGGCATGAACGAGGTACAGGACGTTGGTAATCAATTTTCTTCAACTATGTCTTTTGCAATGTACTTGTTGTAGTGACAGGAACGAACTTTTGAGGTGAGATGAGCAGCGTGCCCAGCAGGATTCCCAGAGTGATCGCGATGATCAAAATCACCATCTGCCCCAAACCGATCGCTGCACTCTGAACATCTTCAATCAACAGGCTAGTGACACTGAGCAAGCCTCTTGAACCGGGGACAAGGAACCAGAAAGCCAGCACCTGCGAAACCACGGCCGGGGTGCGCCGCACCGAGCGCCCGATCACCTCCGAGCTGAGAGCCATCAGTGTGGCGCCCAGAAAAGCGCCGATGTAGGAATTGAAATATGCCTCTCCAAAGGCCTGGCCCATCATGGCGACATACAAAACCACCAGCATCCGGAACAGGTCACGATTGGCGCCTGAGAGCCGGACGAAGGTACCGAGGCCAAACAACAATGTCCCCAGGAAGGGCGCCCACCAGGGGAAGCTGACCGCTTCATAGGCATATACCTGGAAGTCGGGCAGGTTGGAGATGTTCAATCCAATTCCGATCCCAATCAACAATAATAGCAGCATGGCCCCCCCGTAGATCAGCCTGGCCGAGCCGGACAGGATGTGCATGGAGGCCAGCTCGATCATCCCGGTGGTCAGCAGGCTTCCCGGCAAAAAGATGACCAATGGAGCCACCAGAAGGTTTGCCGGGCCGTAGATGTATCCTTGGCGGGTCAAGTTAAAAATCAACGTGGATACGATCACAGAAATGATGACCGGCAGCAGGAGGGTTAAGCGCGGCATCTTCTGAAAGCCCCACAGCAACAGCCCTACAAGAATGCCCATTAACCCCGTGATCAGCAATGATCGGGGATCCGGTCGGAAGAGCATGGTAAGCCCAACACAGGACAGGAAGTATCCCAGGACGCCGATTGCTGGCTTGAAACGCGGCGCCTTGGCAAGAATACGATCTAGTTCCTGCGAAGCCTGATCGAGGAGAACTTTCTTCAACCGGACCTGTTCGATCATTTCTGCGAGCTCAGAAACCTGATCCAATTGCAGGGTGGTCAAACGCTGGACGGCACAATCCACCTCTCCATGGTTGGAATGGCCCAGCTGAATCAGGATCACGTTCGGCAAAGCGACAATCTCACATTCTGTTCCGTAGGCATTGGCGATCTCAGTAAGGGTGTTCTCCACCACGCCGACTGAGACACCGGAAGCGATCAAGCCCTTGCCAATCTTCCTCAGGCAGGCAAGCAGATCGGCCTCTTCAGGCCGCGTCTGCTCATAAACCTGCGTAGATGCTTCAGCGATCATTACTTGTCCTGTACCACCAAAGGGACTGTGGTCAGAAGTTCTGCGGGAAGAGCTTGATCTTCCGGCAGCCGCATGATGTTGATCCCAACAAACCCATAGATCAAGCCGATGAGGAAGTTAAGGAAGTTGAAAAAACAATACGGCAGGTATAAGAATGTGGACACACCCAGTGTGGCCGTCATATAGGCGCCGCAGGAATTCCAGGGGATCAATGGCGAAGTGACTGTCCCGGAGTTTTCCACCGCTGTTGCCAGGGTCTCCGGATGAAGGCCGCGCTTGCGGAATTCAAGCATGAACATGCGCGCCGGGAGCACGATGGCAATGTACTGGTCGCCGGCGACGATATTGAATCCAAGTGCCGTGAACATCACAAGGGCAATGGTGCCGCCTGTGGATTTGACACGGTCCACGACGGGAGTGATCAGCCGCTTGTTAAAACCTCCGTAATCCATCATTGTGCCAAAGGACATCGCCGCCAAAATCAGCCAGACAGTGGTCAGCATGCTCTCCATGCCGCCGCCCGAGAACAAGGCATCGATCTTTTCATATCCGCTCGTGGAGGTGAAGCCGTTCGCCATGGCGATCCACACACTTTTTAGGGCGGCGAGTCCATATCCCAGGCTCGGGTCATTTGCGAAGGCTGTGATGATCTGGGGCTGTAAAACGACTGCCACCAGGGCGCCCACCAGCGTCCCGATTAGGATGGATAGGAAAGCCGGGTACTTCTTGATACCGAGAAGAAGCAGGACGAACACGGGCAGCAGGTTCCACAGACTGATATGGTAGGAGGTTTCCAGGGCGGAGAGCACGGCTGCCGTATCCGAAGCGGACACCGTCACGACCACGTTCCTCCCGATCAGGAAAAACATGCCCAGGGCGATGAGATACGCTGGAATGGTGGCCTTTGCCAGACTGCTGATGTGGGTGTAGACATCGCTGCCCACGATTTGCGGGGTCAAAATGGTGGTCTCGGACAGCGGAGTCATCTTGTCGCCAAAGTACGCGCCCGAGATGACAGCTCCTGCAGTGATGGCAGGGGATGCCCCGATGGCAGAAGCCATCCCGATAAACGCGACCCCCAGCGTCGCGGCCGTGGACCAGGAGCTGCCGGTCACAAGACCAACCAGCCCGCAAAGCAGAGCGGCGGCAAAATAAAACCAGGCCGGGTCGATGTACTTCACCCCATAATAGACCATCGTGGCGATCGTCCCGGACATGTTCCAGACGCCGATCAGCGCCCCGACCATCAGCAGGATCAGGATGGCGCTCATGGCGAGTGAGATGCCTTTGACGATCTCCTCGCCCAGCCTCTCCCAGGAGTGACCGTTCTTATGCGCCACCATGGCGGCCACCACGGCGCTCATGAACAGGGCAACCTGCAGCGGGCCGGTGGCGGCATCGATCCCGAACAACACGATCGATGTGGTAAGCAGCAGGATCATGAAGAGCAGCGGGATCAGTGCATCCACAAGGGAGGGCTCGCGTATTGCCTTTGCTTTTTGTACTGGATCGTTCGTCATTGAAGGGTTCCTATGCAACAGCCTCGGCCGTTTGTTGATCTTCGCTGAACTTTACCATCCGTATGGGAGTCAGATCTTCATGCAGATTTGCCTGCACGCCCGTGAGGGATTGCCGGCAGATCCTGCAATCCCTCACGGATCAATCATCAGGCTTTTAGTCACCCAGGGTGGCCACCGTGATGGCCTTGATGGTGTGCATGCGGTTTTCGGCCTGGGCGAAGACGATCGAGCGCTCGGACTCGAACACTTCCTCGGTCACTTCCAGGCTTTCCAGGCCGGTCTTCTCGTAGATGTCCTCGCCGACCTTGGTCTCGCGGTTGTGGAAGGCAGGCAGGCAGTGCATGAACTTGACATTCGGGTTGCCGGTCCGGTTGACGACGTCCATGTTGATCTGGTAGGGCTT
>JBLMZU010000616.1:0-5723 GCA_050258995.1 Bacteroidota bacterium | reverse complement strand
CACGATGGAGGCGGCCGTGGAAAAAAAGATGCGAATGGAGCTCAGGGAGGAGCGCTCGTTGTAGTCGAGCGTGATCTCGGAATGCAGGGCATTGTAATTCAGCATCACGATCGAAACGATGGTGGAAAAGAAAAGGTAACTGCCGATCACTGCGATGAAGCGAACGATCTGCGATGGATTGCTGAACGGATAGAACAACGCCACGAAGGATAGAAAAACAAGCGGAATGCCTGCCAGAAGATACGGGCGGCGGCGGCCCAGCCTCGTACGTGTCCGGTCTGCAAGGATCCCCTCGAAAGGATCGGTAACACTATCGTAGATCTTGCTGATCAAAATCACGGTTCCTGCCAGGGCCGGCGCGATCCCAATAACATCGGTCAGGAAAATCAGATAGTAGAATCCGATCACCACCCCCGATCCCCCGCCGTATATGTCGCCCATTCCATAGCCGATCTTGGTCCACCAGCTCAGTTTTTCACCTTTGGCTTCCATGCACATCTCCTTGGGTTGGTTTGTCGTTGAAGGGTTAAGGTTGCCGGTGGAAAGTTGAACGGATGGCATCGAGATTCAAACCTTCAACCTTGGACCGGCAGCCGTTTTCCGCCGAGCGGTAGATTGCATCCACTGCGGCCAATACGGGGAGTGTACCGGCTGCAGGAACGAGGAACGGCCTGTCCTCCAGGATCCATTTTGCGTACCCGGCCAGGCTGCGCTGCAAGGCGTGGAGTCCCCATTGAGGTGGACGCTCCCGCCTGACCTTTACTCCGGTGAATTTCACAGACGGCAGCGGCAGATCCTTGTAGCTTGCCGTACCCTTCTCCCCATAGACTTCAATTGTCACAGCCTGCTCCGTGGCAGACACCATCGAAGAGGTGATGCTGATCAATGTTCCGCCGCTGGTTTTGACGATCCCGTGGGTAAGGGTGTCCACCTCCACGTCGAAACCGGGCGAAGCTGCATATCCCATGGCCGAAACGGGACTCTCGCCCAGCGCCCACAAGGCCACATCCAAAAAGTGACTGCCCTGGGTGATCAGCGTCCCGCCGCCGGCCTGGGCAACCGTCCCATGCCAGGGCGCGCCATCGAAATACTTTTGCGTTCGATGCCAGGGGATATTGATCCGCACGGAATGGATCCTGCCCAGGCACCCGTCCTGGACCGCGCGCGCCAGGGCGTAACATCCGCTGTCGTAACGATACTGGTAGTTCACGCCGACTTTTGCAGCCCCGATCTGTTCGACGAGTCGCACGCCCTCTGCCAGCGTCCTCGTCAACGGCTTCTCGACAAACACCGCTTTCCCAGCAGCGGCCGCTCGCAGGACCATTTCGTAATGTAAATGATGTGGCACGGCCAGATAAACCGCGTCCAGTGATGATTTTGACAGCAGATCATCGTAATCAATGGAAACCTGCGGAATTCGGTGCCGCTGCGCAAAGGCATGGGCCCGTTCCCGATTGACATCGCAGCAGGCGGACAGAGTGATCTGGGGCACGAGCCGGCTCACCCAGGCCATAAAACCGGCGATATCCCCACAGCCAACCACGGCAAGCGCCAGCCTGTTCATTCGGTCACCCAGGTCAGCGCGCGCCGGAGGAGTTTCTGGTACGTCACATTCTTCATTGTCGCGGTGGTATGGCCGGGTACCGCGTAGCAGACCCTTCCTTGTCCATAACGATGCGTCCAAACGACCGGCACATCCCTGCCTTTATGCTTTGCTGTGAAGTGAATGTCGATGTCAGGCTGGATCTCATGAATATACAGCTCGTCCTTCACTGTGAAATCCCCGAACCCCTGGAACACCTCATCCCTGATCTTTTTTACTTCGATCTCCTCCACCGGCCCATGTCCCGTGAAACGGCCGCCCAGGATCTCGAAATAGGGAAGGTTTTGTTTAAAGGAAGCTGTCGCAGCGTGGATGGCTAAAACCCCGCCGCCGCTCTTCACATAATCGCTCAACTTTCCAAGCGCTTGTGCAGAAAGCGTTTTGTGATGGTAATCCAGTACGAAGGCAGCGTAGGACCGGAAATCAGCTGGAAGTTCCTCGAGGGAGGAGACGTGCTCAAAAACAAAACCATCCATCTGCTTCAAGGATCGATGCAGTGACATGCGGCCAAAGTAAGCGGGATGAAAGATCCCGTCAGTCACCAGGAGAACCTTTTTCATTTTGCCTTTGCTTCCTTCAGCCATCCGGCTTCAGGACGTGTCTTATAAAATTCATCGAGCGGGTAACACCCACTGGGCAGACCTTTCCGGGGAGCGGTCGTGCAGTCACTAAAAGACCGGCAGATCCGCTTGCGCTGCAGGGGTTTTCCCTCGAGCACATCCGTGCAGATTTCCGGATAGGTCAGCACCATGCGACCCAGGCCAACGAAATCTGCTTTTCCCGTCCTCACTACATTCTGAGCTACATGCGGGAGCCATTCCTGCAAATAGGAATAGCCTGTCCCAACAATGCATAGGCCGGGATGTTTCGCCTTCAGCGCAGCCGTCGCCTCGATCAGGCGCGCCACACCTACCAGTGGATCCTCGGGAGGCTGGTATCCATCGGACGGCGGAAAGAGTGCAGGACGCTGAATGTGCGGGACGTAATAGGGGCTGCCTGCCGTGATATTGACCAGCTGGATTCCCAGCGCTTCAAGCAGCTCGAGGAACCGGTGCGGCTCCGAGAGGTCGATGCCGGTGCCCGAGCCGTCGCCGCCAAAGGAGTAGCGATAGCTGGTGGGCAGCTGGGTGCCAGGTAGGGGGAGGGTTTCGGGAAGGCCGGTGCCATCCGGGCCGGGGCGGAAGGGGATGAAGTCAAAGGCGGAGACGCGGACCCCGATCTCCAGGCCCGGGACTCCAGTACGAATGCCACTTACGATCTCGCGCAGGAATCTTGTGCGGTTCTCGAAGCAGCCCCCGTACTTTCCCGGGCGGTCCACTGCACTGAGGAATTCATGACCCAGGTAGCCGTGGCAGTGCTTGATATCTACAAAGGCAAAGCCGGCTTGTCGGGCAAGATGTGCGGCTTTGACGTAATCCTCGACCAGGCAATCGACCTGGCCATCGCTCATCACGGGAAAATCATCCGGCAGCCCGAACTTTTTATTCAGCAGCGGATGGGAATACAGGATGCGCGGCTCCATCCGTTGTTTATCATGCGGGCGGCAGAAACGGCCGGAATGAGTCAGCTGCAGGCCGATGAGCAGATCATCTGTACTGCAGCGGACAGCATGGGCCTTTACAAGGCTTTCACGCAGCTCCACCAGATCAGGCAGATTGGCTTCATTAATCAGGAGCTGATTGGGATTGGCGCGTCCATCCTCGCGGACCGCCACTGCCTCCCCGCCCCAGATGAGCCCGGCGCCGCTCTCACCGAAGCGCTCCCAGCGACGAAAGGTCAGTTCCGTTGGCCTGCCATCGGTAGTGGCGTCCCAGCCTTCCATGGGAAGGACGGCCCAGCGGTTGGAAAGCTGAAGGTCGAATGCTGGAAGGCTGTAAGGCTGGGCCAGGGGAGATTCGGGTGCGCAGAGGAGCTGAGGGTCGAAGTCGAGGGAAATTCCAAGAGATCGAATATGCGCGGAGAATTGTTCGGGCGTTTTGAGCTGGGCGAGGCGGGGGTACATGGGCATCGGGTGCGATGGGTCAGGTATTAAGGGAGGGCGTCGAGTTGTTCGAGGATGGATTGCAGAATGGGGAGATCGGTGGCGGGGCGCCGGGGGCTGTGCGGGTGTGTGTCGTCGCAGGAAATCCAGCCCCGCAGTTTGAGGAATTGCGCTGCGCTGTGTTTATAGGCCGGGACCGGGGACCGGAAGGCAAAGAAACCAAGATATTGCAGAACATCATTCAGCTGGTAAAAACGGGGGTCGCCTTCGAGCCAGAAGCGATCGCGCAGGGCAAAGTAATCAGGGGCAAAAGTGGAGATGCCAAGCAGGTAATCGGAGCCATACATGACCATGTCGATGGCAAGGTCATTGCCGGTGAACACTTTGAAGTCCGGGCGGATGCGGTCCCGCAGGGCCAGGCGCTCCCATTCAAGCTGGCGGTTCAGGGAGGAATGCTTGGCACCGATGCATTGCTTGACGGAGAGCAATCCTTCATAGGTTGCCAGATCGTAGATCCTGCCAAACGGTGCGAACATCGTGCCCAGCTCGAAGGCAATGAATTGCGGTGCCCGGCGTCCGAATCCCTCATAGGCAGCGATAAGCACCTCCGCGGGAAGACCCGTCAGGCCAAAGGATTGGAAGATGGTCGGGATCCCGCCAAAGGCCTGGATCTGCTCGATTTGACGGGCATACGCCTGCGGGTCGAACGGAGCGCCGTACTCGTCCCGGACAAATGCACCGGCCGTGAAAGGGCCTCCCGAGAGTACATCCCTGGTCTGGCGCAGGACCTCAACCCGCGTCGGCTCATCGATCAAACTTATATAACCTGTATCCATGTTGACCGCAGGGATCAGCCCCGCATCCGCCGTACGGGCAACGTGGGCACAGAAGGAATCCCAATCCACGCGGCCATCGGAGTGGAACGGCAGCAGGATGGCGGAATAACC
The DNA here is from genome assembly GCA_050258995.1 of Bacteroidota bacterium. Lineage (GTDB taxonomy): Bacteria > Chloroflexota > Anaerolineae > Anaerolineales > Villigracilaceae > Defluviilinea. The sequence goes on along the minus strand of JBLMZU010000616.1, from coordinate 1,192 downwards.
GGTGATCTTACGGCAGGGACGGAGATTCACTTGAGCATCGCCTGGTAGGAAAGATTGGCCTCCCGGTTATGCGTGATGGCCAGGCTCTCGAGGGCATCGGCATCCCGAAGCCGCAGCAGATCCAGGATCTGGTGATGCTCAAGCTGGGCCCGGGGCAGGCGGGCACTGGTCACATTCGAAAAGTAATATTGGCTGATCCGCTGCCACTCGTCCAGGACGCGGTTGGTGAAATCCAGGAGCAGGGGCATGCCTGCGGCAGCTGCAATACGGCGGTGAAAGGCGCGGTTGAGCGCCAGCCAGGCTGAAGCATCCGGTTCCTGAATGGCCTCGTCCATCTGGCGGACAAGTTCAGCGAGCTCTTCGAGGGCGGCTTCCGTACGTTTCTGGCAGGCAGAGCGGAAGGCCGCGCGCTCGAGACTTTCGAGCAGGCAAAAGATCTCGTCGATCTTTTCAGGAGGCAGGGAAGCGACCATGGCACTGGCATGCGGATGAATAACGACCAGCCCCTCGGCTTGCAGGCGTTGGATGGCGGCACGGATGGGGATCTGGCTCAATCCCATCTCGGTGCTCAGCCGGTCGATGACAAGCTTCTCACCCGGCTCGAGCTGCCCGGAAAGGATGGCTTTCCTGAGGGTTTCGTAGGCGTATTGTTCCTTGGTCTGGAAAGAAGGTGTTCGCAGCATAAAAATCCTATAGGATATAGGATATATACTTCCTGTCCTTCCCCCAAGGGCCAATTGTCATCCCTGCATGCGCGAAAAGTCATGTGCTGACGCAGAAAACGAAGAGCGGCATCCGGATCGTTCTTCACTCCGGGTCCCCGATCCAGTGGTTTCTTTCCTGAGTCTGGACTGCGCGCTCTGACTCATAGACAAACCTGTTTAGGTTGGGTCTTTATCCAGGACTTTTGTAGGAATTTATTGATTCCTGCTTGAAAAGCGGCCTAATTTGAGCTATTATATTTTATAAAGTTCTCTTAAGCGCATTGCTGCATCCGTTGCCGTATGAAGAAAATATCCGGCTCCAGAGCGGAGATTAAGAGAGGAATAACAGGATGGGAAAACAGGACAGCCACTCAGATCACGGGGTGAAATGCGGCAACTCAGGGGAAATCCATGGCGATAAAGCAGGTGGAGACATCATCTCCGTTGGCAGCATCTCGAACAGCCAGGGAGTCGCAATCGGCCGAGGC
>JBLMZU010000615.1:0-2969 GCA_050258995.1 Bacteroidota bacterium | reverse complement strand
GATTGCCGTTGCCTATGCCCAGGCGCTTGGTCTGGAGATCGACGATCTGCCCTTCCTCCAGCAGGTGCAAAGGCAGGAGATCGAGACCTTGAGACAGCGGATCGAAGGAGTGACGAGTCCGCGTTTGACCTCCTGCATGGAAAGCCTGATGGAAGCGGTTGCCAGCCTGATCGGTATCCGGAATGACGCCACCTATGAATCGCAGGCCGCCATCGAGATGGAGGTGCTGGCAAGACCGTTTGTTTCCTCTGTACGGAGCTATCCCTTTGTAATGGAGGCAAATGAACGGGAGAGGGTGATCCGCTTAAAAGATCTCCTTGCCGCGATCATCGAGGATATTCGTTCCGGCCGGTCTGTCGAAATGATCGCGGCCCGTTTCCACAAAACGGTCGCCGACCTGGCCGTGGATGCCTGCAGGCGGGCGCGCCGGTCTGCGGACCTGAATGAAGTTGTTCTATCGGGAGAGGTCTGGCAAAACCAGATTCTGCTGGACCTGGTCCGCAAAGAGCTGAAGCGTGATGGATTTACGGTATACACACACTGCCAGGTCCCAACCAATGACAGCGGACTGGCATTGGGGCAGGCTGTGGTCGCAAACTATTCTTCCGGCATCGGAGAACTTTTATCCCCGCAGGGATATGCCCCCATCACCCGGGATGACCAGCCATCCGGCGAAAAAGTGTCCAGGAAGAATATTGCACGCTGAATTTTTTACACAACACCTGAAATTCACCAATGGAAATTAAAAAACAAGGACGCACGCGGCGTCCTTGTTTTCATGAACCACCAGGAATTTTATAGTCTAACCGGTTCGGTGCTTTTGACCTGAACCTTCTCATGCTCTTCTTCGACCAGGGTATGGTCAACCACTCTGAAGTATTTCACACCGAGTGAGAAGGCGGTCAGCCCGTAGGCGATGATCGCGGTACCTGCCATGATCTCGATCAAAGAGGGGCGATAGCTCGTGTACGTAATGGGCAGGCCTGTGATGTAGGGCACCAACACCAATTGACCCGTAATGTTCGTATTCCAGCGGAAGGCGATCACACCGGTCGCGATGAGCAGCAGGGCGACCATGCGCCAGAAACGGTTTACACGTGTTGGCTTGTACAACAGCAGGATCATCGGCACCAGCATGCCGAGGAATATTTCCATGACCCAGAAGTTGAAGGCAAAGGGCCCCTTGGTGAGATAGAGCAGCCCTTCCGTCCGGCCGGGATAATACACATAGGTTTGAGCAAGGACATCCCAGATCCGGAAGTAGAAGTAACCGATAAGCAGATAGCCGACGAAGAGAGCCACGCGCTCGATCAGGCCATCGTTGATCTTTGCCTTCCTGGTCAGCCGGGATGCCAGCATGGTGGCAAAGAGCGTCAGGGCAATGCCGCCTACGATGGCCGAGAACATGAACAGAACGGCCATCTCAGGCTTGAACCAGAAGGGCCGGGCCTTGATCACTCCATAGGTCGCGCCGAGCGACGACTGGTGCAGGCTCGAGAGTCCCAGGCCGATGATCGCCAGAATGGGCGCATAGTGGTGGACGCCGCTCATCATCTTGGCGACCTTTGGCATGTGCTTGCGCAGCCAGTCCCAGTTGGCAACGATGGGCATGGACTCGAAGACGAGTACTGTCAGATACAGGACCACGCACATGGTCACTTCCCAGAGCAGGGAATGCGGGTTCCAGTACACCAGCGAATGCCAGAAGCGCTCAGGCCGCCCGATATCCAGGATCAGGGCAAGAGTTGCCATGGTGTAGCCGATCAGGCCTATAAACGTGGCGGTGCGCGCAATGGGTTGGAAGCGCTTCAGACCGAACAGATACACGGCCGCACACATGCTGAATGCACCTGCTCCCAGCGCGATGGAGGAGAGGTCGATCGTGATCCACAACCCCCACGGGACCTTGTCGGTCAGGTTGGTGATTCCCAGTCCTTTCCAGAAGACCAGGATGCCGGCGACCAGGCCGCCCAGCAGGATAATGCCCATCAGGCCGAGCCAGATCATCCAGGGGGTAATGGCAAACTTGGGGCGTTGAGTTTCTACCATGGCTACGACTCCTGTACAGCAACAGCCGGGATGTAATAGACACGCGGTCCGGTGCCAAGATCTTCGCGCAGGCGGTACGTCGGATTGTTGTTTAAAGCCTGGCTCACCTTGGAGTTGGGATCATTCAGATCGCCGAACATGCGGGCGCCGGTGGGACAGACGTTCACACATGCAGGAGTGGCATCCTGGTCTACACCGGGGGTAAGTCCCAGGGACAGGCCCCGGTCAATCCTTTGATAGCAGAACGAGCACTTTTCCGGCACACCACGCGGGCGTCGCTCCACTTCCGGCATTCCCCATGCCGGGACCACGGGATTCTCACCCGTGAACTTGTCCCAGTTGAAGGAGCGTGCACCGTACGGACAGGCAATCTGGCAATACCGGCAGCCGATGCAGCGATCGTAATCCATCATGACAATGCCATCGTCCCGGTAGTAGGAGGCCTTCACCGGGCAGACTTCCACGCATGGCGCCTTTTCACAGTGCATGCATGGCCGCGGAACAAAAACCTGCATGCCATTGACAGTCCCATCTTCAACGACTTTGTTCCACTCAATATCAGGATTGATGTCGTTGTGTGCCTGGCAGGCCCGGGTGCAATATTCACATCCCGTGCACTTGGACTGGTCGATCACCATCGCCCATTGATGCTTGCCCTTGGGCCCTTCACTGGATGCCTTGGTGGAGACGGCCTTCGTCCCTGCCGCAACTGCCACACCGATCGCAGTCAGCTTGAGAAACTCACGCCGGTTGACATTTTGACTAGCCATTGTCATCCTCCCGGTTATGCTTGACCGTCTTTTGATACCAGCGCTCGAGCCATGGAGCCAGGACCATGCCACCTGCAAGACCGAGCAGACCGGCCAGCGCTGCAAATCCTACAGGACTGACGGGCTCAGGCTGATCAGTGGTATCCGAAC
>JBLMZU010000614.1:0-5075 GCA_050258995.1 Bacteroidota bacterium | reverse complement strand
ACCGGCTCGTCGGCGTGGGATCAGAACAATGTCGATATCACCTATGTGGGTGCCTACAATAATGTTCAAATGCATACCGGCTCAGATGTTTATGACCTGACCGCCAATGTCAACACCGGCGCCACCTATAACTTTAGCGTCTCGATGATCGCCCCCTTCAACGCCGGGCAGTATGGTGAAATGTGGCAGGTCCAGCAGGGCAGCCAGGTCCTTTGCCAGTTCTACGTTTACATCACTGTTCCTTAATAGATAACCACTATATTAGGGATGCCGTCCACGTGGACGGCATCCCCAAGAAGGTATTGGCAATGACAAGTCAAACGATCCAGGTCATGATTGTGGACGACCACACCATGGTCCGGGAAGGGATGAAGATCCTTCTGGATCAGTTCGAGGATATCCACGTGGTCGGCGAAGCTGCCAACGGCCTGCAGGCCATCGAGCTGGTCGAATACCTGGATCCCGATGTGATCTTGATGGACCTGACTATGCCTGTCATGGATGGGATCGAAGCGATACACAGAATACTCGGCGTGCGGCTCAGGCAGCACATCCTCGTCCTGACCGGCTTGCTGGATGAAGAAAGGCTGATCCAGGCGATCCGGGCAGGGGCAGAGGGCTGCGTCGATAAAACCATTCCTCCTGAGGAACTGGTCCAATCGATCCGGGATGTTTACTCGGGAAAACCATCGCTCAGTTCCGGCATTGCCTGGCGCGTCCTGCGCGGGGTCATTGGGAATGAGACCGGCCAGAAGAAGGACAAACTTTCCGAACGCGAAATCCAGATCCTGCGGCTGCTCACCCAGGGGAAGCTGGACGGGGAAATCGCCCAGGAATTAGTACTTGCGGAGGTGACGATACGCACGCATATCAGCCGGATATTAAGCAAGTTAGGGCTGGAAAACAGGGTCCAGGCAGCCTTATATGGTCTTCGCTCGGGATTGGTCGCAATCTCTGAGACAACGGAGGTCTTTGACGCCAGGTGGCGCTAAACGATATCCAACTTTGACCGTGATGTTGTAACTCAACGGCCGATCCATAAGCCGTAAAGAAACGTTTCACTACCCCAAATCTTAAAGGAGATTTTTCATGCCCTGTCTATTTGCCCTATTTGCTGTTTTCACACCCCGCCTGGCCGTTCTGTTCATGTGGCTGGCTCGTCCAACCATGTTCAGCGCCGCCTTTAATGGAACCTGGTTCTGGCCGCTCCTGGGGATCATTTTCCTGCCATTCACAACGATCATGTACGTGCTCTTGTGGACGCCGGGAATTGGTCTGACCGGCTGGGATTGGATGTGGCTCATCCTGGCAGTGTTCTGCGATTTGTCGCACTATGGTGCCAATGCCTACCAGAACCGCAATCGCCTGCCAGGCTATACGGAACCCGTTTCCAGCACTCCGATCGGACCGAGCGTCCCCGGTCCCAGCGGTTCATAATTCGAAAACTTCCAAAAACAATTTTGTTTTCAATGAAAGGAAAAACAATATGACATACGGTCCAGTAGATTTTGTAGCACTCGAGTTCAAAGGCAACCAGTTCAAAGGCGAGATCCTGCCCGCACTGATGGACCTGATGAACCGGGAAGTCGTCCGGGTGATCGACATGATCGTCGTCAAGAAGGATGCCGACGGCACAGTCACTCACCAGGAGATGCAGGAGCACGATGGCGCCGTCCTGGCGGTCTTCAATCCGCTCAAGGCCGAGATCAACGGCATGATCCAGGTGGAAGACATCCAGATGATCGGTGAGAAGCTCGAACCGAATACCACAGCCGCCGTGATCCTGTTCGAGAATCTGTGGGCGGTCCAGTTCGTGAAGGCGATCGAGAACGCCAACGGCCGCTCGGTGATGCATATCCGCATCCCGCACGAAGTGGTGGTCGAAACGATGGAAACGATTGCCGGCGAGGAAGCCAAACAAGTGGCAGCCGGAACGGAAGCCAAGCCGGAAGCGGCTGCATAAGGAAAAGAGGTCAACATGATGCGAAGAAGAATGGTTGGAAGAAGTATTGCCCGTGTGGCAGTCGGCACAGCTGTCGTGGCCGGTACGGCTGGAGCGGTCCACCACCACCAGGATCAGAAGTACGCCCAGCAGGATGCCGCGGCGCAGCAGCAGTACGACCAGGCGTACCAGCAGGGAGCGGCCGATGCGGCCGCCCAGCAGCAGCCTCAGTATGCGCCGCCCCCACCGCCGCAAGTCGCGGCGCCCCAGGCGCCTGCCCAGGATGACGTGACGGCCAAGCTGCAGCAGCTGGCCGACCTGCATGCGCAGGGCGTACTGACCGATGAAGAGTTTTCGGCGGCCAAGGTAAAGCTCCTGGCCGGCTGATCCATTAAACCTGGATCTGTTCCGGCTGAGGACATGATGGCCGGCCAGAGCCAGTATGTACATTGCAAGCATAAGGAAAGGAAACTATACAATGGCTAAATCAAAACGTGTATCTGTAAGTGCAACAAAACTGGCCGAGACCGGCGAGACCCTGGAAATCGTCGGAGCCGTGGCCCAAATCGATGGGGCCGTGGAAATGGCCTCCGGCATGGATGATTTGCAGATCGCCAGGGAAGTTGGAAAGATTGGCGTGGCGGAAGTCGCGGCGGGCGCCAGTGACCTGACCCGGGCTGCGGATGCAGCCGCGGTGGCCAACAAGGTCGAGCAGCTGAGCGAGATCGTCGGCGCGGCCGGCATTGTGGATGTGGCCGAAGGCGTCGAGATGGTCATGAAGGGCGGCAATGTCAAGGCGATGGGCGCCATCGTCGGCATGATGAGCCGTGAAGAGCTCGAGCGCGGTCTGCAGCTGGCCCGCCTGGCCGGCGAGCTAAAGACGGTCGGCGACGTGGTGGCGGTGCTGGACATGCCCGTCCTGGCCGATTTCCTGATGGAACGCGGCGAGAGCCTGCAGGAGATTGCCTCCGACCAGCTCCTGCGCTTCACCAGCACGCGTGCGCTGGCGGGTGCGATCAAGGAGGAAGGCAGGGGCATCGAAGAGATGGGCGAGAACGAAGCCGCCGAAGGCATGGTACGCCTGGCGGTCTCCGAAGTGGCAGCCGAGCGCAGCAAAGAGCTGTCGCAGGCGAGTGATGCCCTGGCCGCCCGCGGTGTGGACGAGCTGATCACCGCCGAGGCAGCCCGGGATGTGGCCCGCACAGCCGCCGTCTCCGGCATCGCCAAGATCGCCGAAGGCGCCAACGAGATGGGCAAAGGCGAAGCCCTGGAAGCCACCGGCGAAGCGCTCGAAGAGCGCGCTGGGAACTAATCGGATCACCCAGCCTAGAAAGCAAGGACTGATTTTCCCGGATGACAGGCTGCATGCATGCCATCCGGGTGGAAACGAACAAACGGCCATTGGTTTTTCCCTTGATCCAGGTCATCCATTCCCGGTGAGTTAAGCGAACTCCCGGGATCAATGAAAGCAAAAAAACGAGAACAATATGAACGCATCCACCATATCTGCTCCTGATACTACAGGGGCTCCAGCAAACGCCCAGCGAGTGCTGGTCACGCTTGTCATCGTGGCCGCGGTCGCCAACCTGCCGCTTGCCATGGCAAATGTTGCCCTGCCGTCCATCGGCAAGTATTTCAACGCCTCCCAGATCCAGCTCAACCTGGTGGCGGTGGCATATTCACTCGGGCTGGCCTGCTCGGTACTCTGGCTCGGTGCGCTCGGCGATCGTTATGGCCGCAAACAGATGGCGATCATCGGTGTAACGCTGGCGATCCCTGCCGCCCTCATCAGCGGCTTGGCCCCGTCGATCAACGTCCTCATTCTTGCACGGCTTTTTGGCGGCTTTGCCGCCGGCATGGCGTACCCGACCACGCTGGCCTTGATCGCAGCCCTGTGGGGGCCGGGAGCGGCCCGCACCCGGGCCATCGCCATGTGGGCTGCGCTTGGAGGCGCCATTTCCGTGTCTGGCCCGCTGCTCTCCGGAATCCTCTTGAACATCGCTGCATGGCCGTGGGTATTCTTTATCGTCATCCCACTCGCCGTGGTCGCGCTTTTTATGGCCTTGCGGAACATTCCGGCGCACGTCAACGAGACGACCGAAAAGGTGGACAACCTGGGCGGTATTCTCTCCGTGATCCTGGTGGGCGCCTTCGTGCTCTCCCTCAACTTCCTGCCCATTGCCCAATACCAGGCAGCCGCGATGGGACTTCTGCTGCTCTCGGTGCTTGTCGCAATATTGTTTGTCATCCGCCAGCGACGCGCAGAAAGTCCCCTCTATGATCTCAAGATCGCGGCACGGCCCACCTTCTGGGTGGCGGCTGTCGCAGGCATCATCATTTTCGGCTCGCTGATGGGAGCGATGTTCATCGGCCAACAGTATATGCAGGATGTACTCGGTTTTGGGACGGTGCAGTCTGCCCTTCCGGCGCTGTTCGCGGGCGCCTGCATGGTGGTGGTCGCGCCCCGCTCGGCCAAAATGGTGGAAGAGATCGGCTCACGGGCCACATTGCTGCGCGGCTATATATTCATCCTGGTTGCCTTCGTGATCATGCTTCTGTTCTGGGGGGAAGGCACTTCGTTCTGGGTGGTGGTGGTGGCAATGATGTTTGTGGGGGTTGGTATCGGCCTGTCTGGCACCCCGGCCTCACGCTCACTGACCGGCTCGGTACCTGTGATGAAAGCCGGTATGGCTTCCGGCACGGCGGACCTGCAGCGTGACCTGGGCGGGGCGATCTTCAACTCGCTCTTTGGTGCGCTCCTGGCTGCCGGTTACGCCGCGGCGATGAGTGCGGCGATCGCCGCCACTTCAGATCCAACCGCCATACCTCCTGCTGCCGACAGCGGCGCAACCAAGTCCTATGCCTGCGCGCAGACGGTTGCGGCCGAGTATCCACAGTACGCTGCCCAGATCACGGCGGTCGCCAAGCAATCCTTCCTGGCGGGCGACCAGCAGGCTTACATCGCCGGCATCCTGGCCGTATTGATCGGCGCGGCCCTGGTCTTCTTCGTCTTCCCCAAGGCGGATCGGGAGCGCGAGCTGCTCGAGTCGTACCGCAAAGAGGATGAGTCAGCCAGCGCAGAAGAGACCGGCATACCTGAATCTGCTCCTGCGCCAGGGGTCTTGAACCTAAC
>JBLMZU010000613.1:0-2613 GCA_050258995.1 Bacteroidota bacterium | reverse complement strand
CATCCGAGGGCGGCTTTTTGACCGAAGATCCCTCATCTCCAACCATGATTCGCCAACCCCACGAGAGACGATCGAAATGAATCAGTGTGCCGACAGTGGAGCTGTCACATGCCTGGTCTAGTACTCCAGTAACGATTGGGCGTCGTTTCTCGTTATAAAAAGTATGTGGATCGGCAAAATCCGCCGGTTTTCTGTTGGGTGTGAAGAGTGATCGACCGGCCCTTGAAAGGAGATGGTTTCCATGGCAACAAGCCGTAAGAGCAGTTCCAGCAGTAAGGATGGCAAAAGCACAAAAGCCGGCTCGCAGCGACGCAAACCTGGCAGCGGCGGGCAGGGTGAGTACTATCATGTTGAGGTCCGTCCCGGGGAGGATTTCGTCACCTTCCGCACCCAGGATGTGGGTGACCCGGGCCATATCCAGCGCGTGGCGGGCAAGCGCGAGAGCGGATCGTGGGCCACTGTCAAGTGGCTGATCGCCAAGGAGGATGCCCACGTGGCGGGCGGCACATTGGTCGGTGACACGAGTGAGGCAAGGGATGTCCTCAAGAAGCTGGGTTCCAAGGCCTCCCACAAAAGCGGGGACCGTTTCGAGGCTGCGCCGCGCCGCAATGTCGCGGAGAAGTCCAAGCCGACCGCCGCACAGACAAAGGCCCGCAGCAGGAATATCAGGAAAGCACAGGCAGCAGGGAGCAGGTAATTTCTCGACAGATTGGGCAGCGAGGGTTTTTATGCGCAGAAATGAGAAAGGCCAGGGGATCGAGAGTTGTGAGGTCTGTGGGAAGGAACTGGGAGATTCGTTTGAGGTCCATCTGGGTGGCAGGCGCCACGTCTTCGACAGTTTTGAGTGTGCCATGCGAGGCCTGATGCCCCGCTGCAGTATCTGCGGTGGGATCGTTCTGAATACCGGCCTCCGGATCGAGGACAGGCTGTACTGCGGGGAAGCGTGTGCCGGTTCCTCCAGCCTGCAGGACTATGAAGCTCCGCTCTTCCGGAGCGAACCACCCAAAGTGTAGCCATCCGATTCGGTACATCGCCTGTCAGCCGGATAAAGAGGGACGAGGATCCGGCTGGTGCGGCGCGTCTTCTCCTCCCGGCATGAGGGCGATGGTATGATTAGCGGGCAAACCATGAAGAGAGTGATATCCCAGAGGTATTCATGTTCCGTATTTTCAAAAAGCGGGAGGAGGTCTTCCACAAATTGATCCAGCAGCAGGCTTCCATCACGTATGAGGGTGTTAAGCTGCTGGTGAAGTATCTGGAGACCCAGGACCCGGAGATCGCCGAGGAACTGGCATTGAAGGAAAAGGAGGCCGACGAGATCCGCCGCATCCTGATCGACGAGCTGAACCGCACCTTTGTGACACCCTTCGATAGGGAGGATATCTTCGCCCTCTCGCGCTCCATCGACGATGTGATCGATTATGCCGACAGCACGGTCAGCGAAATGGTGGTGCTGAAGGTCAAGCCCACGCCCTATATGCTGCGCATTGCCACCCTGCTGAAGGAGGCGGCTTATGAGATCTACCAGGCAGTCCTGCGCCTGCAGAAGAACCCCAGCGTGGCCACCGACCACGCCCAGCGCGCCAAGGCGCTTGAGAACCGGGTCGAGGGCGTCTACCGGGAGGCCATCGCCGACCTGTTCTCCGGTCCGGAAGATATTCACCACGTGGTCGAGATGCTGAAATTCCGGGAGGTTTACCGCCACCTGTCCAATGCCGCCGACCGGGGCGATGAGGCCGGCAATATCATTGCGGATATTGTGGTAAAGAAAGCTTAATTTCATTGCCCCGGCCGCATTCGCCGGGGGTGCGAGGGCGGAGGCCGAGGCAATCCAGAGCAGATTTTCTCATGGAACACAGGGACACGGAGACACCGAGAAATATTATAAGAACTCCGTGGTGAAGCCTTGAAACCTCTCAAGAGTTCTATCGATGACTGCTGAGCTCCTTATCGTAATCACGCTTGCGCTGATCTTCGGCTTCCTGAACGGTATCCGGGATGTCAGCAATATCGTGGCGACCATGATCTCCTCCCGCGCCTTCAGCCCGCGGACCGCGTTGAACATCGCCGCCATCTCGGAATTCGTCGGTCCCTTCCTGTTTGGCGTCGTGGTCGCACAAACCATCGCGGGACAGGTGGTCAGCTCCCAGGACTTGACTTTGGATGTGATCCTGGCGGCGCTCCTGGGGGCGATCCTGTGGAACATCATCACCTGGTACTTCGGCCTTCCGGGCAGCTCCACCCATGCCCTGATCGGCGGCCTGATCGGTGCGACCTGGGTGGGCGCCGGGCCGGGGGCCATTCTGTGGGGCGGGGTGGGCAAGGTCTTGATTGCCCTGTTCGCCTTTCCCGTGATCGGTTTCTTCTGCGGATTTCTATTCACCCGCCTGATCTATTTCCTGGCCCGCAATGCCACGCCCAAGATCAACGATTTTTTCAAGCGGGCCCAATTCTTCACGGCCGTGGGACTGGGCCTCAGCCACGGTGCCAACGATGCCCAAAAGACAATGGGCATCATCGTCCTGAGCCTGGTGATCGGGGGAGTCCTTCCCGGGTTTGCGGTGCCCACCTGGGTGGTCTTCTCGAGCGCCGGGGTGATGGCGATCGGCGCCC
>JBLMZU010000612.1:0-4146 GCA_050258995.1 Bacteroidota bacterium | reverse complement strand
GCCCAAAGATGAACTGCTTGTCATCGTAGGTGCTGAGCACAAGGATTTTGGTCGGCGATCCCATGGCCTGCAGCTCACGCGCAACTTCCACCCCCTTCAGCCCTGGCAATTCAATGTCGAGCAGGAGGACATCCGGGACAAGTTTCCTGGCAAGGTCCAGGGCCTGATTCCCATCTGATGCCTCTGCAATAATCTCGATATCGGTGGCTTTATTGAGGAACTTCCGTATCCCTGCCCGCGCGACGGGATGATCATCGGCAAGCATTATTCTGATCTTATCCATCGATAAACCTCAATCTGGTTTGGTTTCCCTCACGAGTACGGCACAATCACACGAACCAGAGTCCCATCTCCTTGGGCCGACAGGATCTCGAGTTTTCCGCGGATGCTTTCCACGCGTTCCGCAATGCCCAGCAACCCAAAATGTTCCTCGTGCACCAGCTCGACCCAGTTTTCCGGCACATCAAATCCGGTACCGTTGTCCTCCACTTCGAGGGTGACCGTTTTATCATCCAGATGAAGGCGGACATGAGCTTCAGTGGCCCGCGCATGGCGGGCAACATTGAGGATCGCCTGCTGGTAGATTCGAAACAAGGTCAGGCGCAGGCTGTCGGAAAGTGCCTGCTTGTCCTGGACCAGGTCCAGGTGAACCGTAATTTCCGGATTCTGGTCGCGGAACTTTTCGACATGGTCACGGATCGCCACCTCCAGGCCAAACGGCGAAAGCGATGGGGGACGCAGCTCCCTGCAAATGGTCCGCAGGCTGTTGACCACCCTGTGCAGGGTGTGGTCACACTCATCCAAAACCTTTTCGCCCTCCGGATCCTTCAGTACATCGCGCAGGTCGTCAAGCTGGTAGATCATGCCGTACAGATCCTGGATGGGGATATCGTGTAGGTCCTGAGCAAGACGGAGCCTTTCCCGTTCCCGGCTTTCGACCAGACGATTTTTGATCTCGTACCGGTCCCACTCGAGATGTCCGGAGTGGATGGTCGATCTTGCCTTTGAGATTTTTCTGATGCTAGAAGATGCAGGGTCCGATTGGCAGCGTACATGGTGGAGAGACAGGCCGATCAGATTGGCAACATTTTCAAGGAAATGGATATCGTTCTGTGAAAAGAACTGCCCCTGTGCTGAAAAAACCTGGATGACCCCGTATGGCCTTTCGATCGTTCCGATCCGGACACTCACTCCATTGATCATACCCTGGTCTGCAACCGGCAAGCCTGCCCGCGTGCCACTTTCGAACTCTTCCACGAGGATGGGATCGCGGAATAAGAGTGTCTTTTCTTCCAGCGAATGGGTCATCAGAGGGATTCTAGAGAAAGTGTTCAGGCTCTCGATCCCACCCACCCCGGCCAACAGGGTCAAGCTCTGCCTGTCATGGTTAAGCTCCCATACCAGGGAGTTTTCCACTTCCAGGACCTGGGTCGTCAGGACGGCCGCCTGCGCCGCAAAATCAGAGGCTGCTACATCTGAGAGAGCGAGCTGACCCAGATATGCGACCGCCGTTTGATGCTCTCCCTTTAAAAAGATCTTTTTGTCAATTTTCTGAAAACTGGCTGATAAAGTCATAATTCCTTCTACGATATGAATCGCCCCCGCGGGCTCGAAGAAGGTCTGCTTTTAGGCGGAAGACTTGGTTTTACTTTTTAACGATAATGACAGTGGGGAGATATGCGATTATTGTACTCATTTTTGAACTTGTGTCAACAAGCCTCTTAACCAGGCCTAATGTTCATCCTTGCAAGACTCTTTGACCACCGAAGAGCATTAACAAATGCAATCTCAAAATCGACGATTTCACAAGACCGCCTTGAATCCGGGGCTGCCTGTATAAAGGCAACGCTTAGTAACATCACTCCTTCACGTACGTTTGAATCCGTATCAGCCCTGCAGCTGACTATTTTTACAAGCAAGGATAAATGCAAACCATGACTGACAATACAGACAGAAGAGACGAGCAAGAAGAACGACCCATACTTCCCCAGGATGGCCGCGAAGGCCCGGTGGATCCCTACACCGGCGAAGTGGAGCCTCCCGCGCCGGATGCCTACAAGGTGACCGAGATCGTCCCCACCGACCCGGACAATCGTGAAGGCGAAAACTTCCTGATGGCGGAGGAGGATTCGCTTGATAAATTTGTCCTGGATGCCAATACAGATGAGATCATGGACCAGATCGATGATTTCACAGAAGATGAAGAGGTCCTGGAAGACTTTGCCGATCGCCAGGGCCTGGCATCCGGTGGACGCCAGAAGCTTGAGGAAAAATTGAATAACTACAACGGGATGGACCCAACCCTTTCCGGCGGTGATGTGGATGCAGCCTGGGAAGATAGCATACAGGCCGGCGAGGAAAGCGTAGGCGGCAGCGTTTCCACGCCTGACCAGGATATCGTCGATGAGATCGGCGAAGCAGCCGGTCTCAGTTACCGGGACGATGAGCCGCTCGACAGCGACAAAAAGATCCTGGACAGGGACCGTAATCGCTGGGAGCTGAACCCGGCATCAGCGGATGACGATGAGGATGAGGAGCTGGAATAATTTTATAGAATTCCCGCAGGTCTTATTGGTAACCTGCGGGAATTCTTCTTTTTTCGGGATAGGAGCTAGATCGCATAACGATAAATTGCTGCCACTTCTCCATGTTTGGGGAATTGATCCTGAGGGACCGCATATACATTGCCCGAATTGAGCAAGGTCTGGGTGGCCGCAAAATTAAGCAGGTCATCGTTCCAGGGGGTCGGTTCGGAGTCGAGGCGGACAGAATCGGTTTCCGGGTCATATTTTCCCCAGCGCTGCACTCCCAGCGGGACGATCAATGTCTCCACCCGGCCGCCGGCCGCTGCCCGTACTACCGGCTCCAGATCGCTGGATGCCAGACCGTTCTGACGACCATACAGCTCGTCAAAATGCTCCAGGGCCTGCTGCTGGTTTTTCATGAAGATCGGTTCCACCAGCTTCCAGGCCTGCCCATGCAGCTCGTTGATATCCTGCCTGTCATGATTGCCCACAATCCCCTGTTCTAACAGGTTTCGGTAGGTGCTGGCGCTTCGGAAAAGAGGGATAAGGTAATCCACGCCAGCAACCACCATCGGCGCCGATTCATCCTCAAACTGGCGGGCCAGCCCATCATTCACGATCTGGAAATAACGCAGAATATCGTCCTTTTTATTGTCCTCCACGCCCTGGCCATAAAAGATCGCCGGACGCTCGCCGCCTTTGCCGCCAGCCGTATTTTGGGTATCCGTGTGAAAGCCTACATTCTTCTGAAGGTCTTCGATTTGCAACGCCTCGTTCATGCTGGTCGGCATGTCTTTCAGTTCCACTTCAGCGATGGAATCCCTGGATGCATGAAAAAGTCTGACCTTGTTGAGGCTGAGTGCGAGAACATAGAAATCCCCGTTGCCATTCACCAGGGGCAGCAGGGGTTTGACGTAAAAGCCATTCGAGACCATGGCCTGTTCTTCGAATCTGCCCGGCAGGCGATGGAACCGGGAATATCCATCGGTCAGGAAGGCGGCCAGTCCATCACCCGGGTGCTGCCAGAAATCCCGATCAAGCAGCAGTTCCTCAGCCGGCTGCATGATCTCCTGAATCCCAGGCCGGCGGACTCCATATTCCATGAGTTTCTTCTCAGAATCCGTCAGTAAATTCTTGAAACGGATCGGGTCCTGTTGCTGATCGCGCCCGGCCCGGTGGGTTGGCATGTAAATGGAAACATGCCAATTTCCATCCCTCTCAACCAGTTCACGTAGATCGGTTCTCTTTAGGGTATCCATCACTAAAACCTTTCCTGCATATCCATAAGTGGGAGACTATACCGCTGAACCAGAGAATGAATTAAGGGAGGGCGTCGATTGGCAGGTTGATACTCCCAAAAGCCCACGCCAGATTTGCGGTATTCTGTAAATATATATCAACTTGTGAATAATTCCCTGAATAAACCCCCACCCGATGGATACAATTTGGGATATAAGTTCTACACTTGTTTTCCCCTAGGATTAGAAAACTGATCTTCCCTTATTAATACATGGAAGAGCCATTCACATAGGCAGGGAAGCGCAGAATGACTGTACTTCCCCGTCCAACCGTACTCTCCATTTTAATTTCAGCACCCTGTCCCTCTGCCAGAGCTTTTGCG
>JBLMZU010000611.1:0-13295 GCA_050258995.1 Bacteroidota bacterium | reverse complement strand
ATTTGCCGGGGAAAACCTGTTGACATCCACGGGAGGATAAATGATCTCCGCCATGCGATGATAGGCATTTTCGATGCGCCTTGATACTTCCCGCGATATCGCGACAAATTGATGGACATGTGAAGCGGCTTTTTGGTCCCATTCCCGAAAACCCTTCATGAATTGATCCAGCAACTTGTTCTTGGAGTTGTGCGTTCCATTGAAATTCACATCCATCCAGGCATAACGCATTGGGGTGAACGTGTAGGAAATATGGCGGGCGCCAATGAAATTCTGTATTCCGTGCGCAACTGCATAACTGAAAGAGACGATGGTCTCATAGTCTCGCAGATCGAACTGTTCGACGGCGTACGGCATGAGGGGCAGGAACAGACGATGCTGCCGGTGTGAATAGGGAATGCGGTCTATAAAGGATGTGTTCACATGTCGGTTTTCCAAAGGTGAGTCGATAAAAACCCGTTTGTTGTACACCAGCGTAAATACATCCGCCTGTGGAAACAGTTCCAGTGCTGTAAAGAGCACTTTTTCGGCACCGCCCAGGGAAGGCAGTGCGTCGATGACAAAGGCCATTCTTGTTTCAGATTTCATTTAATGTTTTCCAGATCAATTCGGCGGACTCCTGCCAGGAAAAAAGCTTGATACGCTCAAACCCATTTGCGATCAACGATGCACGCAGCTCCGCATCCTCCAGGCATTCGCGGATGGCGGTGGACAGGCTGCCCGGGTCGGACCTTTTGAATACCATGGCGGCGTTTCCTGCAACCTCGGGCAGGGCCCCCCCGTCAGAGACGATCACCGGTGTGCCGCATGCCATCGCTTCGAGGGCAGACAGGCCGAACCCCTCATCCAGGGAGGGAAGCACGAACAGCAGCGCCCTTGCATAGACTGCAGGAAGCTCCTGTTCGGCGACGTACCCGAGATAATGAACGCGTTCACCAGGCGGGAGGTTTATGGCATTGAACACC
Source organism: Bacteroidota bacterium (assembly GCA_050258995.1). Lineage (GTDB taxonomy): Bacteria > Chloroflexota > Anaerolineae > Anaerolineales > Villigracilaceae > Defluviilinea. The sequence continues at coordinate 12,330 of JBLMZU010000611.1, read as the reverse complement.
GATCCCCGATCGCCACCGATAACAAGCCATAAATTCGGATATTCATGGCAGATTTGCTTCCAGGTCTTTAATAAGGCTGCTAAATTTTTCCTTGGCTGCAGCGAGCCGACAAATAGAATATATTGTTCCGGGAGTTCACAAAGAGTTTGTCTGGCAGCAGGAGAAAAACAGGTCGTGTTTACACCGTTGGGAGTGACGATTACATTTCGAATGCCGAAGCGTTCCTTTATTTTTCTCTCCACATACCAGGATGGCGTAAAAATGATCCGGGCTCGTTTGGCCAGAATGGGAAGGAAGAAGCAATACCATGTGGAAAAGCTTTTTGTAAAATATTCCGGGTGCTCCAGGGGACTCAGATCATGGATGGTCAATGCCTGGTTGCGAAACAGCAGGGGACCCGTGTTGGCCGGTGACCATAACGTCGATTTGCTTGGAAGTTTAACGGGCAGGAGGAACTGCTCCCAGGCGTGCCCCATCGATCCATTCGTCCGCGTCTCTTCAATCGTGCACCTGCTACCGATATGGGAAAGGATCTCGCGCCCGTACCGCTCCACACCCGTAACACGGCGCGAAAGAAATCGCCCATTGACCACGATCTTACCCATGGCTGGCTGCCTGACCTGCCCAGAGTCCGAGTACCAATCCAAACATGATCCGGCCGGGAGCGAGCGTCCAAAAGTAGTGATCGAACAGGCCGGTCACGGCTAGGCCCGTCACCATCGCTCCTGCCAGGATGGCCTGGCGTGAATACGACCGGATCATCCTGCGCGCGATGGAGATGCCAAGTCCAAGGAGCAGGATCAATCCCAACACTCCCAGCTCAGATGTGATTAACAAAGGAAGATTATGTACCGGTTCAATGGGCGCGCCCTGGACCGCGGTATCGGCTAATTCCAGGATAAAGGAACCGGCGCCCACCCCCAGGACCGGGGATTTTTCAATGATCCTGATGGCCTGCTGGTCCAGCCAGAATCGACCCAGGGTGGATATTTTCTCGGTTGTCACATCCTGCTGGCCGATTCGAGTAAGAACCATTTCGTGGAGAGGGTAGAGCGCACATGCTGCTGTAACAAAAATAACGGATATAAACAGGATAAGTTTTTGACGCTCGAAATATTTCAATTTCCATATCAGAACGAGGACAAATGCAAGTAGACCCAGCCAGGCAGACCGGGAAAATGTCAGGATGAGGAGTATGACACCCAGGGAAAGAAGGAGCAGGGCTGGATAGTTTGTTCTCTTGCTGACAAGGAACAGGCCGGCCGGTCCAAGCAATGTGATCAGGACAAAACCGCCGAGAATGTTTGGGTGTGGCATCGTCCCGTAGGCTCGCAGAATTCGTAATCCACTTGCGAATTGCACGACACTTGCCCCTGGGGTGGAAGCCCAGAGATTGCCCGGCCATTTCAGAGCGAGTGATCCCAGAAATGAAGTGGATTGCAGGCCAAACCCCGCAAACCCTGCAATCAGCTCGATGCTCAATGCACAGCATAACCCGAACAGGGCGACCTGCCACGCTTCGTGCCAATCCCGCAGGGAAAGGATGAACAGAAGGATCAGCCAGAAATGCAGCGAGAGATAGAGGGAAGTACGCCAATCGCGGGACCAAAGAATGCTTGTGGTAATCAATATTACTAGGCAAAGAAGGATCAGCCTGTCACTGCGAAGTGCTTCCGGAATACGATCCAATCCTTGCGAGGTCTTTACGGCCAGCCAGAGCACAACTGCGAGCAGGACGAATGCATCGCTCAAAAAAAATAATGGATGATCGTAAATGAAATAAACACGTGGATGAGATGTATCTCCAATGATGCGATAGATCCAGAAACATAATGTGATCGGCAGGAGACCAATCGTGAAGGAATAAATTTTCCGAATGGTCCATTCTGCCTGCATCGGATACAGCCGTAATGACCCGAGTGTGATGCTGCCGACAAAGGCCAGCATTGGAAATACGCCCCAGACGAAGGAAGCAAGCGGGGGAAAATAGGGTGAGGGAGTGTCCGAAAGCGGTTGCGCCTTTCCATTCTCATACACCAGGATCCCATTCTCCAGGGTTTTGAATTTTTTCCAACCCAGCTGCTCCAATACCGGGATGAATGGACTACGGAAGATGATCCCCTTGTGAGTACTGACTGCCTCGCGGGTGCCCGGATTGACAAATCCCCAGCGCACGGCGTACTGGCCTGATTTTTGCAGGATCGGCTTGATGGCTGCCATGCCGTCTTTTGCCCAGTAGGCTGTGTCCACCTGGCCGATGCCGCTCTGGCGCAATTCAGAAAGCGTCCGTGCTGTATGGTAACTTCCATCGATCGTAGTCGCCTGAGTTAGAAGGTTTAAATAGGCAAATTGGTCCCCAAACCCAAAGGTGAGGTATCGCCAAGTGGAATTTGTCCCAGCGTTAAGAAAATCAACAATGGGTTGCATTTCAATCGGTTTCGGTTGGAAAGGCCAGATCAACGGTGTGAACCACGATCCAAGCGCGGTAAAGGCCAGGAGGCAAAAAACCAGGGCGGGGAGAAAACTTTTTCGAAACGACGCAGGAACGGGTCGGGCATGGAACCGGTCTCTCCACGCTCGCCTGGCCCGGATCAGGAAAATCCCAAAGAACGGCGTCAGGGTCAGGCAGGCCCAAAATGCGAAACGGTCGTAGGTTAGCCATTCCCAGGCCTTCCCGAGAATGAACCGGGGAAGTGGAGTCGTTCCCCCAAGCCCAAACAGGAATAGGACAGTGAACGAAAATAAAAGCCCGATGAATCGTGCCGGCCACCTGCGAATTAGATATGGGATCAAGATGATAAACGGCCCATAGAGAGGGAAGAAGAAGATCGCGAGCGCAAGTGGATCGGCAAGGAAGTTATGGCGAGACAAATGATCGATTGGTTTTTGCAGAGCCTGTGCGGAACCCCACTGCCAGAATGGAAAAATGACGATCACGCCGGTCAGAGTGGATGCCACACCGAAGAGAACCTGCCTCCTCAGGAGCAACCATACTTGCTCCGGGTAAATTTTTCTGCTGAACAGGTTATTTACGGCTACTGCAAATATCAGGAGGGGCTGCACCATCAGCGTGGCATGGTGCATGGCCATGGAAGTTGCGATGAGCGCAACCGATAGGACAAAGTTATGAAGTCCACCTTCACGCAGGTAGCGGTTCAGGCTTGCAGCGGCAAGCAGTGCTGTAAGCGTGCCTGTCAAAAAGGGTAACTGTCCAAAAATATGAGCAGCCACATAAACCGGCAAAAGGATTGCGGAGGCAAGGGCTGCATAGGAGGCGGATGTTCTTCCCGTAAAGATCCGGCTGAATGCATAGACTCCAAGCGGATAAAGCGTTGTGACAATCCAGAGAATGAGTGCAAATGCTTTATCAAAGCCGAGAAAAGGAACAAATAAGGCGATCAACTGGTGTGTGAGCGGCGGGTAGGATACGACTGTAAACCCTGTATACCAGCGGGTCTCCCAGAGGGAAAACCAGCTCTCAGCGTAATGATTTGCAAACAGCATATGAGTATATGCATCATAGCTCAGGTGATATCGTCCGGTGAGAACGAAAAGACCATGACAGATGAAGGCGATTGCGACGGCCATCCAGACGCGGCGCGGGATCATGCAGGTTTCTCTCCATGGGCAGGGATGGCGAGCCGCTTGGGGCTGAGGCGCTTTTCCAGGGCACGGTCGAATGCCTGCAGGTATTTCCTGCAGATTTCGTAGGGATGGATGCGTTGGATGGCGTTGAAGTTATGGGCGGCCTGGGCTTTGCGCTTTTCCGTGGATGCAAGCATGGCCTGTATCGAATTACAAAGGCTGTTCACATCTCCACTCTTGAAGAATTCCACGTCCAGGCCGCTCTCCTCCACCAGTTTTCGGATCTCGTCCAGGTCGGAGGCGACGACTGCCCTTCCCCAGGTGGCGGCTTGATAGAGAACGCTGGAGGAACCCGTCGATGCACTGTACGGGAGGACGACCATTTGTGCCCGGCGAAATAACTCGATGACCTGATCCTCCGGAACCTGTCCCAGCCAATTCACCCCCTGCATGTTTTTAAAGCGTGCCTTCAATTGGTCCGAATAATTGGGGAACCTTCCATGATCGGCGCCCGCGATGGTAAGGCGCAATGTAGGATGTCTGGCCTGGAGTGATTTAAAGGCGACGAGCAGCAGCTCCAATCCTTTGAAGGGGGCAAGGGTGGTAAAGAACAATATTTCCTGCGACCCGGAGTCGTCCAGCAGCTCAGGCTCATGATAGGCACCGATTGGGATGTGAATGCAATCGACGCCGCGGGCAGAAAGCCAGTCCGCATAATTTTTCAAGGTCAGGCAGACCACATCGGCCCGGGAGGCGATGTGGGTCAAAAGTCTGGCTCCCATTTTGGCAAGCGATCCCCCCGGGGCATTGAGAGCACGCAGATCGGATAACTCGACCAGCTCGTGGACAGTTACGACTGTTGGGATGTCCATGTGCTGGAGGAACGCGGGTGTAAGCAGACCGGATACGTTCAGCCAGGGGGACTTTCCAAAAATGCTGGCGCCCGAGTTGAACCAGACCAGGTCGGGATTCAGCCGCTTCACGCTGGACAAAATGGTCTGGCGCGCGTTAAATTGGCCGGGTGCCCAGCAGTATTCGATTTCCGTTGATCCCAGGTGATTGGGTATCTGGCCGTTAAGACGCGATCCTGCCAGGACGGTAACACGCGTAAATGCGCCTGACGAAGCCAGTGCACGTGTAAGATGATACCCGTATTGTCCAATCCCGGTGACGGCCGGCGGAAATGGACTGACGATCACAAGATTCATAAAAGTAATTGACAGGAACTTTACTGCGTCTTATAGTTCTAGGAGTTAATACGTCCGATTTTACCGGATTGGATTTATCTGGTGTTGCTCCGGTTTACAAGTAAAGTTTTCCACGAGATAGGCGGTACGGATGCCGAACGCTGGTTCGAACGAAATTTCACAGGCTGTTTTCAATACCCTGCTTTACTCGGATGTCTATGACTTTCCTCTCACGGCCCGCGAAATACATCGGTATTTATCCGGCAGAGCGGCGAGCTATGAGGAAGTGTGCCAGGCATTAAAGGAAGATCCCAGATTTACCCGTGCAGGCGATTACTTTACACTGCCTGGACGTCAGGAAATCGTTTCTGTGCGGGAAATGCGAGAGAAGCGCTCACAGGGATTGTTGCCCCTGGCCCTCAAGTACGGAAAGATCATTGGCCGCCTGCCATTTATCCGGATGGTGGCGCTGACCGGGTCGCTGGCGGTCCACAATGTTTCGGGGTTTGAGGACTTCGACTATATGCTCGTAACAAGGCCCGGGAGGCTATGGACGGCGCGGGCGTTTGTACTTTTGTTCGGTCGTTTCACGCGACAGGCGGGGCATACGATCTGTCCGAATGTGATCGTCAGTGAAGAGTCTCTGACCTGGAGCCAGCACGACCTGTATTCCGCCCGGGACCTTTGCCAGATGATTCCCATCTCGGGGATGAGTGTTTACCAAAAATTGATACAGGCAAATCAATGGGTGGAGGATTTCCTTCCGAATGCTTATTTAAATATCACTGATATGTTTTTTGAAGAGAGGGAGAGTGATAAAACATGGCTGCGATCTGTCCTCGAATTACCGTTGCGCGGCAGGTTGGGGGAACGCGTTGAAGGCTGGGAAATGAGACGCAAGATCGAACGCTTCTCCAGGCAGGAGGGCTTCGGCGAGGAAACCATATTTTCCGCCAGTATTTGCCAGGGGAACTTCGATCACCACCGCAGATGGACCCGTTCGGAATTGGAGAGAAGACGGGCGGCATTCAATGATCAACCCTTCTCTCAAGAGAACCCGGTGCAGCTGGAGACCCTATGACCCAAATTCTCCTTGGCCAATCCTACTACCTGCGCTTCGATCCCAAGCTCTGGGAGGCGATGCAGCCGTATCCGCCGCTGGGAACTCTTTATGCCGCGAGCTGGCTTCGCCAGCACGGTTACGAAGTGGCCCTCTTTGACGCCATGCTGGCAGAATCGGAGATGGAATGGGATGCCGCTCTCGCCCGGCATGGTCCCCAGTATGCAATTTTGTATGAGGATAATTTCAACTATCTCTCCAAAATGTGCCTGCTGCGAATGCGCGAAGCTGCATTTCAAATGATTCAAATGGCGAAGGCGCGCGGCAGTATCGTGATCCTGTGTGGTGCAGATGCGACCGATCATTATCAGGAGTATCTCGACAGCGGTGCCGATTACTGCCTGATCGGCGAGGGAGAGGAAACACTGGTTGAGCTGCTGGACCAGCTTTCATCAGGAAGAGCGACGGAGGACATTCTCGGTGTCGTCGCGCGGCATTCGACCCGGGTCACACGCCGTCCGGATATCAAGGACCTGGATCAACTCCCGTTCCCTGCGTGGGATCTGGTCGACGTCGAAAAATATCGATCGATCTGGGAAAAGCGGCACGGATACTTCTCGATGAACATGGTCACGACCCGGGGCTGTCCCTATCATTGCAACTGGTGTGCCAAGCCGATCTGGGGACAGCGCTATCATTCGCGTTCCCCCGAAAATGTAGCGGCCGAGATCAAATGGCTGAAGGAAACTTTCGCGCCGGACCACATCTGGTTCGCAGATGATATTTTTGGATTAAAGCCAGGCTGGATCGAAAAGTTTGCAGAGCTGGTAAACGCAGCCGAGGCCGTACTTCCCTTTAAGTGTTTGCAGCGCGCCGACCTGGTCAACGAAAAAACTGCCGCGGCCCTGGCCGGAGCCGGATGCAAAACAGTATGGCTGGGCGCCGAGTCGGGCTCGCAGAAAATCCTGAATGCGATGGACAAGGGCGATCAGGTGCAGGATATCTATCGTGCCGCGAAACTGCTTCATGCAAACCGCATCGAAGTGGGCTTCTTCCTGCAGTTCGGTTACCCGGGCGAAACCTGGGAGGATGTGCAGAAGACTCTCAAGATGGTTCGTGACTGCGATCCGGATGATATTGGGATCTCGGTCTCGTATCCGCTGCCTGGGACAAAATTTTATGAAAGCGTAAAGCTGGAAATGGGAGAAAAACGGAACTGGCAGGATTCACAGGACCTGGCGATGCTCTATCAGGGTCCGTTCCCTGCTGATTTTTATCGCATCCTGCATGGCCGGGTCCATTATGAGTTCCGTGCTCGCCGGACTTTGCGCGAGCCGTCCCTGCAAAGTGTCGCCTCGCTCCCACGAAATTTATTTGGCGCGCTCAGAAGTGAGATACAGTTGAGAAGGTATTTATAGCCATGGATCAAAAATTCGATACCATCGCGGAAGCCTTTTCCCGCACGGCAGAAAAGTATGACGCCTTCGCGAACGATCATCCCAACCAGACGCGCATGCGCAACAAGGTTTATTCACACGTGGAGCGTTACATCCCGGCCGGTTCACGCATCCTGGAGCTCAATGCAGGCACCGGTACCGACGCCGTTGAACTGGCGCGCCGCGGCTATAGAATTCACGCCACCGACATCGCTCCTGGCATGCTGGAACGCCTGCAAAAGAAAGTGCACAATTACGGTTTGCATCAGGAAATCACTTATCAGCAATGTTCCTTTACGGATTTGGAAAAAATCCAGGGGGCGCCGTTCGATGCTGTATTTTCCGACCTGGGCGGCCTGAACTGTATTCCCGATCTTTCATCTGTCATCGCACACCTGCCGGCGGTCCTGCGCCCGGGCGGATTCCTCACCTGGGTCCTGATGCCGCCGGTCTGCCTGTGGGAGATGGCGGAGATCTTCCGGGGACATCCAAAACTCGCCTTCCGCCGCTTTGGAAGAGACGGCACGCGTGCCCATCTCGAAGGATTGGATTTTACGGTTTATTACTTCACTCCTGAAAAAGTTCTGAAATGGTTTGGGGAGGAATTTACCTGTCTTTCGATCGAGGGACTGTCTGTGATCACGCCAACCGCCGAGTCCAGGAATTTTGCAAGGCGATATACGCGTCTTTACCGAGCCATGAGCTGGCTCGACGACCGCCTGGCGACGCGTCGACCCTGGCGCGGCTGGGGGGATTTTTTTATCATTACCCTGCGGTATGCGCCCGGGCAACTGGAGCCACAATGAATTTTCCCCTCTATCCTGAGAAACACACCTTGAACGAGTTGTATGGCGCCCGGGAAATTGTCGCCTATCGCAGACAGGTCGGGCGCATGCCTTCCTTGTCCACCCCGGAAGGGATTCTATTTTGCCTCGAGCGTGGACTACCGTGGCGGCTGCGCTGGCGAGTCCCGGTCAAGCGCGCCGGAGGAATGAACGGCGATCTTTATGAGCTTAAAAAACCGGGAAATAAGATCGGGATCATGACGGGCTTTGGGGGTGGGTCCCCGATGACGGTCGAGCTGGCCGAGGAATTCGCGGCCATGGGAGCCAGGACCATGCTTCTCATGACATGGGGAGGGATCCTGCAGCCGGACATGCAGCCCGGAGACATCGTTGTGATCGACCGGGCGATCCGGGATGAGGGAACATCCTATCATTATCTGCCGCCTGAAAAATATGTGAATGCCGATGTCCTCCTGGCAGATGAGCTGGTACAAGCCATCCAGGCCCGCGGCGGAAAATGCACCCGTGGTACGACCTGGACGACAGACGCCCCTTTTCGCGAAACGGTGGAGGAAATCCGGCAATACCAATCGGAAGGTGTCAGGACAGTGGAGATGGAGTCTGCCGGGTTGTTCACTGTTGGACAAATGCGCAACATCCCGACTGTTTCGGTGGTAGTTGGAATGGACAACTTATCTGAATTTCGCTGGCAGGTTCCAGATCGCTTATCGGAGATCATGCATTCTCTAGAACTGGTATATAGGGCATCCCTGGATGTACTGACGAGCCGCTCCACTTCTCAAAAGTAAAAGCCGGCTGGCAGGATCCATACATGTTGAAAACGATTGGGGCGAGCCTGCTGAACAAGCTTGGATGTCAAGATCTGAAAGAACTGGCCAAAATCGCTCAAAGGCGATATACAATAATGATGGAAGCCGTGGTTTATCCCGGTCTCTGATCTGACATAGGAGCTCAATAACCATATGAAAACCATTTCCATCGGCAAATTCCGTGGTCTCCAGGAATGTACATCGCCGCAGGGTACATTTACCTGCCTGGCCCTGGACCACCGCCAAAATCTGCGGAAGGCCAATCCGCTTTTTATGGAGGATGCCGAGCTCAGCCGTTTTAAGCTGGATGTGACTGCCGAGCTTTCCCCGCATGCAACCTCCGTACTGCTCGATCCTGAGGTCTCGGCGGCACAGGCCATTGCCGCGGAAAAGCTGCCTGGCGATAAGGCCTTCGTCGTGGCGCTGGAATCGACCGGTTATACGGGCGATGCCAGCGCCCGCCGTGCCCAGGTCATCCCGGGCTGGAGCGTGGAAAAGGCAAAGCGCATGGGCGCTAGCATGATCAAGCTTCTAGTCTATTACCATCCCGATTCGCCTACTGCCAGGGAGACGGAGACCTTTACTGCTCAAATTGCATCAGAGTGCCTGCAATATGACCTCGGCCTGATGCTTGAGCCGCTCTCCTACTCGCTCACAGAGTCCAAGCTCAGCAGTGATGAGAAGCGCCAGGTGGTAGTTGAAACTGCGCGTCGCCTAACTCTCATTCCCGGTGTGGATGTACTCAAGGCGGAACTGCCTCTTCATACAGGTGATAAGGCTCCTGAACGTTTGTCTGCTGCCTGTACGGAAATCAGCGCTGCCTCCCAAACGCCATGGATCCTGCTGTCGGCCGCAGTGTCCTTCGAAGCCTATCAACAGCAGATTATTGCAGCCTGCCAGGCGGGCGCCAGCGGCATCGCGGTCGGGCGTGCGGTCTGGCAGGAGGCGGTGCACATGGATGGACAGGCACGCCTCGATTTCCTGCGCACGACCGGCAGGGAGCGCATTACAAGACTCAACGCATTATGTGTTGCGCTTGCCAGGCCCTGGACGGATTTCTATTCCCTGGAAGCTCCGTTTGATTGGTACAAAAACTATTGATGTATGAGCCCCATGAAGAAATTCGATATCCTCATTGCAGGTGAGATCAACCCTGACCTGATCCTCTCGGGCGAAGTGGAACCGGTCTTCGGCCAGGTGGAAAAACTTGTCGATTCTGCGATCCTGACCATCGGTTCCTCCTCGGCAATTTTTTCCTGCGGCGCGGCGCGGATTGGATTAAAGGTTGCCTTTATCGGCATGTGCGGCGACGATGTCTTCGGTCGCTTCATGCTGGATGAGATGCAAAAGCGGGGCGTGGATACCGATCACGTGATCATCGTCCCGGGCGGATCCACAGGCCTAAGCGTGATCCTCAATCGCGGCGCGGACCGGGCGATCCTGACCCATTTGGGATTGATCCCTGAACTTTCTGCGGAAGATATCCCTGACGATCTGCTACTTCAGTCGCGTCATCTCCATGTCGCAGGCTACTTCCTTCAGCCCAATCTACAGCCGGGCCTGCCAGCATTATTCGAGAAGGCACGGTCGCTTGGCTTGACCACCTCCCTGGATACCAATTACGATCCCTCGGAGCAGTGGCTGGGTTTTGACAGGCTCCTTTCTGTCACCAATGTCTTTTTGCCGAATGAAACGGAAGCCAAATCGCTGGCGGGAACTCGAGATGTAGACGAAGCAGCAAAAAGACTGCATTCAAAAGTGGAAACACTTGTCATCAAACTCGGGGATGCCGGAGCACTGGGAGTCCGAGGTGGAGAGGTCATCAAAGTTCCCTCCCTTCCTGTCAATGTGATCGATACTGTGGGGGCCGGGGATAGCTTCGATGCAGGTTTTCTCTATGGGTACCTGCAGGGTTGGTCGCTGGAGAAGTCTCTGCGTGTGGCTGCCATTTGCGGTGCTCTCTCGACTCGAAAAGCTGGCGGGACGACAGCGCAACCCACCCTGGACGAGGTCATGTATGAATTCTCTTGATTGGATTGTGGCGGCTCAGAAGAGCGGTGAAGCGCGTGGAATCCCATCCATATGCTCGGCGCATCCATACGTGCTGGATGCAGCTTTACACCAGGGGTTGTCGGCTGCGCCTCATCGCCCGGTGCTGATCGAGGCGACCTGCAACCAGGTCAACCAGTTTGGGGGATACACCGGCATGCGGCCCGCCGATTTCGTTAAATACGTTTATGAGATCGCAGACCAGGCGGGATTTTCCCATCAGAACTTGATTCTGGGCGGCGACCACCTGGGGCCGCTGGTCTGGTCGAACGAGCCTGCTGAAAGCGCGATGGAGAAGGCAAAAAAGCTGGTAGGTGATTATGTACGTGCCGGCTTCGGCAAGATCCATCTGGATTGCTCCATGCCCTGCGCGGACGACCCGGATTTACCGGTGGAGATCATCGCCCGGCGCGCTGCTGACCTGGCAGCGACAGCAGAACAGGCAGCCATTGAGCATGGATTCAGCCCCCGCTACATCATCGGTAGTGAGGTTCCCTCGGCAGGTGGTGCCAGGGCCGGTGAAGAACATCTTGTTGTCACGAAACCGGCGGATGCGGCCGAGACGATCGCGCGGACTCACCAGGCATTCTCTGCCCGGGGATTGGACGCTGCCTGGGAGCGGGTCATTGGACTGGTCGTCCAGCCCGGGGTCGAGTACGGTGACGAAGCGATCCATGAGTATGACCGGTCCGCGGCAGCCGGGCTTGCTCGATTGATTGAAACTGTACCAGGCCTCGTATATGAAGCGCATTCAACAGATTATCAAACCCGTTCAGCACTCCGGTCACTTGTCGAGGATCACTTTGCGATTCTTAAGGTGGGACCGGGCTTGACGTTTGCCTTCCGGCAGGCAGTTTTCGCCCTTGCAGAAATGGAGGAAATCCTGGTCGATCGTGAGAACAGTTCTCATGTCCGCGAGGCCCTGGAAGCTGCGATGATTGAAAATCCCGGCTATTGGAAAAAGTACTACGCGGCCTCCCCGGAAGAACAGAAGTTTGCCCGTTTTTACAGTTTCAGCGACCGCATTCGATATTACTGGCCGGTGCCAGGCGTTCAAGCTGCCTTTGAGCGGTTGATGTCAAATTTAACACAGCATCCAATACCGCTTTCTCTGGTCAGCCAATACCTGCCGCAACAATATGCAAAGATCCGAAATGGAACTATAAAAAGCCATCCACACACTCTTCTACTGGAACAGGTGGCGGATGTGCTGGCCGATTATCAGTTTGCGTCCGGAGATTGATCTCCGCGATCACTCCACCTGCCTGACCCGCAGAACATTGCTCTGGTAGTCTGACAGGTAAAGATCGATCCCTACGTTCATCCAGGCTCGTCCGGAGCGGATCTCGTCGTGCTCGTCGACCTGGTACATGGCATCCGGGTCGAGACCGCGCAGGC
>JBLMZU010000610.1:0-21815 GCA_050258995.1 Bacteroidota bacterium | reverse complement strand
TGTTTCGATTTTGTGCTATCCTTGCTCATGGAGACGTTACCTTTCGAACTGGGGTTGTGGTAAATCCTGTTCTAACAGGTTTCGTCTCCTCTTTCAATTATTTTTCGGATAGGTTCTTAGGCATTTCATTCTCCTTTTCGTGCAGATATGGAACTGATCGAACGGGAAAATAAAAATGGCAGTTTTGATCGAACCGGCCTCCGTTTCCCAGGCTCCTGCTCCTGTAATAAGGTGACGGCGGTTTCCTGCAGCAGACAACAAGTAAAACCATCGTAACAAACTTCAAGTCCCAAGTCAATCAGTGCACGAAGTCATTCGGATCTGTACCAAAAACAGTCTCCCCGGCCTGTATTACACCTTGACCCACTGCCAGTCTGCATAGAACAGGAAAGCGATCAGAAACAGCGGCAGGACAAAGAGAGCCAGGTTGGTCAGGGCGTAGATATCCCGTACAAAGAACAGGATAAAAGCCGCTGCCACCACCAGAAAGGCTACAAATCCCACGACCGGCCGCTTCCAGGCAAAGACCAACACCAGCAGCATGGCGATCGATGGAATATTATGCATGAAAAAGGCTTCCAGCACTTGGAGCGGCGACCCTCCCTCCCCGAAGACATCCAGGGAGAACAGGCCGGTGAACAGGATGATCAAAATGGCAGCGATGCGGGGCGCCCAGTGAATGAGGCCTGCCAGGCGCGGACTCACCTTCCCAAGCGCAGAGCGCTCATGCCAGCCCATGAGCAGCACATAAACCGCGCCATAAATTAGCACCAGCGGAAGGGAAAGGATCAGGACGTTCAGAAGCATCTCCCACCTAAGCACGTGATTTCCTTCCACGGCCCAGATGAAATAGCTCAGGGTGGCCAGCGTGAGGCCAAACAGGATCAACAGGACGATCGACAAGTTCCGGTGAAAATGGGACTTTTGCGATTGCATGGCAAACCTTCCTTTCAAGCTGCCAGATCGTACGCGATGAGGAAAATGCCTTAACTCTTATTAAAATTGTAGGCCGTTCGGGAGGGAAAACAAGTCACATTTGTCACAGGCTGCAGCAGGTGAAACTTTCCCGCTAGATGTTAGGCCTGAACAAAGAGGTTAACCCCACTTAAAAACAACCGCCAGGGTGCGTGCCCTGGCGGTTCTCTCTCCTTACCAATAAAGTTGGAATTGGCTACTGGGGATCGATAATCAGCTTAATGGCTGTTCTCACCTTGTCGTCAATTGTCACATCTGCAAATTCCGGGGTGCAGGCAACGTTAATGCCGTCCAGTTTAAGGTAACCGGTGGCCAGCACGAGGGCCTTGACCGCCTGGTTGACGGCTCCTGCCCCGATCGCCTGGACTTCGGCGTGTCTGTGGTCACGGATCACACCTGCGATCGCACCGGCTACAGCAGAAGTGCGGGAATCGGCGGAAACCTTGATCATATTGGTTGCCGAGCTCTGGGTGTGAGGGGCAGAAAATTTCGTTTCGAGTTTAGTCTCCATGTTATTTCTCCTAAATGCTAATGGTTTTGAGTTTGTTGTCAGTAAAGCGATCTTCCCTACTTTAACCGAAGAAGCGGAGACTGTATGTGAGGGAGTTCTGACACTTTGTATGGGGATTCTTGGAGTTGACGGAAATACGGAAAAAGTCCAGGCGGCCGTAATATTTCTGCGTTTAACTGGCTTTGCCTGCAAAACAGACCGGGGAAAATCAGCCCCGATCCTCCCGGTAAGGATGTTGCTTTGTCAGGATTCCCCCGATCGATCGGCACCAAGCGAAGAGAAAGTCAGTTCCATGCTGCCAGGAAGTGAGTTTTCTACAAGAACCCCACCCAGGGAACATTATTTCCCCGCATCGGGCAGCACCAGCGGCACGTCCAGGAACGGATGCTGGACGACCTGCACCGGCAGACAATAGGCTTCCTGGATCAACGCCGGCTGTAAGACTTCCTTCGCACTTCCAACCGCCTTGATGCTTCCTGCCACCATCAGAGCGATGCGGTCCGCATAGTGGGCAGCGAGGTTAAGATCGTGCAAGGCCACCAGGACAGCAAGGTTATCCTTATGTGCAAGCTCGTTGACCAGCTCCAGCAGACTGACCTGGTATTGAAGATCCAGGTGTGCGGTCGGCTCGTCGAGTAGCAGGATCGGCGTCGACTGGCATAATGCCCGCGCCAGCAGGATGCGCTGCTGTTCCCCGCCGGAAAGCTCGCCGACGCGTCGTTCGGCAAAGGAGAGGGCGCTGACACGCTCGAGGGACTGGCGCGCAATTTCCTCATCCTTTTTGGACGGCTGGCCGAGAAATCCCAGGTAGGGAGTCCGCCCCAGCAGGACGGTCTCCCAAACGGTGTAGGCGGGAGGCATGGAAACCGCCTGCGGCACGGTGGCGATATAGCGGGCACGCTGGATCGGGCTCATGGATGCAAAGTCATCCCCGTTCGGACGGACATGGCCGCTGTACGGGATCACCCCGCTCGCCGCGCGGATCAAGGTCGACTTTCCCGCGCCGTTCGGGCCGATCAAGGCCAGCACTTCCCCGCTCTGTACCTGGAGGGAGATCTCATGCAGGATTTGGCGGGTGTCATAGGAAACCGAAAGATTTTGGATCTTTAGCATATTTTTTCTACCCGGTGGTTTCGATATGTGACGCCACAGCTCAACCCGTGAGATGGACTTAAAATATCAAATACCAATACAATGCAGTTTCTCTTGTGTGAGGGTTGATTGCTTTATACACGTTTCGGTCGAAGCCACTTAATACGAATCCACAGCTCTTGTACAGTGTGCAGGCCGGGACGTTATCATCCTGGGTCTCGAGCATGACTCCCGGGAAATCATTTTCATGGGCCCATTGAATCCCGCGTTCCAATAATTTACGGCCGAGCCCCATGCCGCGGTACTCGGGATTGACCACCAGGTCCTCCACGTAGCCGAATTGATTCCACCAGCGCATCATTTTGATCCGCCCGGCAAGTTGGCCGTCCACTTCAGCAAAGAAGATCGTGGGCCCTGCATCATCAAAGCCATACTCGGTATCCTCTGCGTGGACTTCCCTCTCATACGGCTCGACAGAAGTAATGGTGTAAACCAGCTTCTCGTTCTCAATGCCAAGCACCAGCCGCGAAGTCACCATGGACCTCCGCGAGAACGACCGGGTCTGCGGTGATTCGCCTGTGCCACTCTCTCGAATAATAATTTCCATCATTACCAAAATCCTTGATTTTTGGAGCGGCGCAACACCCACAAAAAGAAGGGCGCGCCCGCCAGGGAGGTGATGATCCCCACCGGGATTTCCTGCGGAGCAAGGATGACACGGGCAATAATGTCGGCAACCAGCAACGCAGCCGCGCCGCCCAGGATCGACAGGGGCACCAAACGCCTGTAATCGGCACCAAACCACAGCCGCATGACATGGGGGACGATCAACCCAATGAACCCGATGATTCCTGAAAAGGCGACCGCCGCCGCCGTTGCCAGTGAGGAGGCCGCCAGCAGGATGCGTTTGGTGCGGGACACGTTCAGCCCCAGCTGCTGCGCCTGGTCATCGCCAAATTGCAGCACGTTGAGCGCATGTCCGCTCACCAGCATGATCCCCAGGCCAATGAGGAGATACGGGGCGATGGCCAGGATGGCCGTCCAGCCGGCCTGGCTCGCGCCGCCGAGCAGATATCCCAGCGCCCGGCGTACCTCGTTCGTGGAACGGATCATCAGGAAGGAGGTGAGTGCGGTGGCAAACGACGAGAATGCCACACCCGCCAGGATGAGATTGGTGGTCGGGACCGTCTGCCCGACCCTCGCCAGGTTATAGACGATGAAGACTGTCAATAGTGCGGCCAGGAATGCGGCCATGGGGATCGCCATCAGCCCCCAGAAGGTATACGGCCACCGGATGGACATGGCGATCACCGCGCCCAGCGCTGCACCGGAGGCAACGCCGATCAGGAACGGGTCCGCCAGCGGGTTGCGAAACAATCCCTGGTAGGTCGCTCCACTTCCGCCCAATGCCGCGCCGGTCAATGCGATCAGGATGGTACGAGGCAACCGGATCCTCCACAGGATGGAGGTTGCGATTTCCGTGCCCTGGCCCAGGAGGGTATTCCACAATTCGCGGGGAGAAAGGAAAACCGCGCCGATCGCCAGGCTGAGGAACAGGGCGAGCAGAAGGAAAAGAGAAGTGTAAAGAAATGGTGCGCGGCGCATGGCGGTGGAAGTAGACAAGTAGACACGTATACACAAAATGTGGTGACGTATCTACTTGTTTCCTTGTTTACCTTTCTACCTCATTGGAACAGCTCGGGATGCAGCAGCTTTGCTAGCTGCTCGAGCCCGTCCACGAGGCGCGGGCCCGGGCGACTGACCAGGTTGTCGTCGAACGGGTGAATCTGGTTATTGGTCACGGCGGCCAGGTCGCCCCAGCCTGGGCGGGCTTTGACCGCGTCGGCAGTCACGCCCCACATCGAATCGCCCAGCACGATCACACCCGGATTTGCGGCAACCACCTGCTCCAGGCTG
This sequence comes from Bacteroidota bacterium, assembly GCA_050258995.1. Classification (GTDB taxonomy): domain Bacteria; phylum Chloroflexota; class Anaerolineae; order Anaerolineales; family Villigracilaceae; genus Defluviilinea. The sequence continues at coordinate 17,320 of JBLMZU010000610.1, read as the reverse complement.
ACCTGTGGATACGGATCGGTGATCCCCGCGGCCGTGGCGAGGTTGACGCCGCCTGCCCGGCTGATCAGCAGGTCGCCGAATGTGCCCGGCCCGTAGGTATAAGGTTTGTTGGGGTCGGTCGCGTCAATCTCATAAAAGACGACCGGCTTGTCCGTCACAGACTTGATCTTTTCATCCACTGCACTGACGCGGTCCTTGAGCGACTTCACCAGATCGTTCACATCGTGTCCGGTGAGCTGGCCGACAATCCCGAGGTTGACATACATTTCTTCGAGGGTATTGGGATTCTTTAGATAATATACTTTCAATCCCAGGTCTTCGAGCTGCTTCACCAGTTCAGGCGGATTGATCTCCGCGGCAAGGACAAGGTCGGGCTTCAACGCCACAATGGCTTCCGTGGAATATTCCCCCATCGAGCCGCCAACACTCTGAATGGACTTCGCTTCAGGAGGATAATCTGCAAATTCATCGCGGCCGACAACCTGCGAGCCGGCGCCAATGGCAAACAGGATCTCGGTGTTGGAGGGCGCCAGCGAAACAACGCGTTGTGCAGGTCCATTGAGGCTGACCTTGCGTCCAAGGCCATCCGTGACCGTGAAAGCCGCTGCTGCAGGGGCGGCGGTTGGGGGCTCTGTTGCGGCCCGGGTTGCAGGCGCCCCAGTCGCCGTGGGTAATGCTGCCCGCGTCGCTTGAGGCGAGCAGGCTGTGATCAGGCCGATCAGTAGAAAGACAAGCAGTAACTTCCGTAACATGGTTTCTCCATCTTCTGGCTGTCATTGCGAGGCCGTCAGCCAGAAGCAATCTCCTTACAAACCAGAAGATTGCTTCGTTGCAACGAGCGTTTCTCGCAATGACATAAGGTTTTGAATCAAAATCCCCAGCGTATGTGTGCTGGGGAGGTTGGAGAGGCAATCCGGGATGGCCGTCCTCCACCTCCTTCCGCGAGAGTGTGGTAGAACCGACCAGGGCGGGCGACCTGACTTCATCGAAGATCGAATCTCGATCTCCGAGTTCACAGTTGCGCGACAGTGCCGGAATCCCACCGGCTTCGCCGCTGACTGGTCTATTTAATTGTTTGTATTGTATGCCTCCCATCCAGTGGCGTCAATGACAGGTTCCTGGCGCGGACAAAAAGAAGGATGAACATAATAGAAGTAACGATGACCAATGACACATTGCCGCTGCGGCCATAGAAGATCAGGGCCAACGTGGGGACAAGGTAGCAAACAAGGATGATTATTTTTTCCACCAGATTACTTTTGTCAAATAAAACCACAAACGGAACGAGCAGCAATAAAAAGTCATAGTTATAAAGATAGGGGCTGACCAGCAGGGTGACCAGCAATGCAAGCGTCAGCAATAACTCATGCGGCTTCCAAAGCGAGCGCGTGACGATGAAGGCAGCAACAAAAACAATGAGCAGAACCACCGCGATCCCTGCAGCGGTCCTGAGTGACCCGTCGAAGAACCAGCGCGACAGCCAGACCGGCAAACTCGCACACTCCGAACAGGTGGAGACGTTGCCTTCATTTTGATATCCCAGTAACATTTTCGGATAACTGGTGGCCCAGGATGGATCGGCAATAAAGCTGGTCGCAAAGAGAAGAGCGCCCACCACGATCAACGGACGCATCACGCGCCGCCGGAAGCTGCCGCCGTTATAAACGATCCATCCCAGCGCCGACAGCAGGATCAGCACCCCGAGATGCGGCTTGAAGGTCAGCAGCACCAGCCCCAGAACGGTCAGGGCGGCATTTTGTTTGCGCAATGAATGGATCAGCAGGGACGTACCCAACAGGACCGGAAAGTCATACTGCCCCACCGACAGCGCCCCCAACACCGGTAGGAAGAACAACGCCAGCGGGAAGGCCAGCAGCCGCATACGTCCAGCCCATCCATCTGTCAGCAGCCAGACCGACAGGAACAACATGACCAGGTTCAGCTCGAACCACAGGGTACCCGCTGCCCTGGCAGACATCCATCCGAGGTAGAAGGTGCTTAGTGCATACCAGGGCGGATACGGAAAGCGGGCCAGAAAGAAATCCTCTGCCGGAATGCCCGCATATTGCACCGCCAGGGTCTCCACCTTCTCCAGGTCATAAATGGGAATACGATGGACCAGGGCAAGGTCCGTGTTGTAGATGGCGCTAAAATCGGAATTGACCGGGAGTGTGTTGGGGACATACAAGGCAACCAGGACCATGACTGCAGCAATGGCAAGAGCCATCAAGAGGCTGAGAAGAGTCCGCTTCATTGCGTTTTACTTCGTCTAACAATAGCTTTGATCCAGTTCCGATAATCGGCCATATGGAAGGGATACAAAAGATACCAATATAAAAATCCGGGCAGGCCGCGCGGGCAGAAGAAAACCGTTTGCGTAAAGTAGGTCGCGCTTGCAGCATGGCGATCCACCCGCCATTCGATCCATTTACTGCCTGCCCTCTGGTTCTTTACACTGACAATAATCCTCTCCTCCGTCTGCAAGATCTCGGCAAGGGAGGCTGACTCGCAGATCAGGTTTTTTATGGCGGAGATAATTTTCTCCGCCGAAGAGGGGATCGCTGTTTCCCGGTAATCGATGAAGCAGCCTTCATGCTTGATGGACCGGGTGGAATTTTTTCCATCCGCCCAGACGCGCTCGATCTGAAAGGGATTCGTTTTCTCGAGCGCATCCTTTGCTGCAGTATCAAAATCGATCAGTGTGACTTCTGGGAAAGCGCGCAGTGCATCCGTGTGCTTGACAATGCTATCGGCAGAAAGGCCGCCGATCAGGGCATAGGCGATGGGATACGGCACCGGGGTCATCAGCCCCACCCCGAAGGCCATGACCCAGAGCGGGAGCCCGGGGATCAGGAACATACTGCGCCTGAGTCCACGCAGACGGGCATAGCGCAACATCAGGTCGCCGTATGTCGTAATGTCCGGGCCGCCGATCTCGAACACACCGCCGTGCCCACTCGCATTGGTCAGCGCGGCGACCAGGTAGTCGATCACGTTCTGCATGGCAATCGGTTGGGACCTGTTCTTCAGCCAGGCAGGACCGGGGACAATGGGAGAGAGCTCGGTCATAAAGCGGATCATTTCAAAAGAGATGCTCCCGGACCCGGCGATCACGCCTGCCCGAAACTCGGTCACCGGAACTTTTCCCTCACGCAGCACACGTCCTGTCTCGATGCGTGAGCGCATGTGCGGAGCGATATGCTGCTCGGGGTCGGCCAGGCCGCCGAGATAAATGATATGCAGCACGCCTGCTCCTGCCGCGGCCGCTGCAAAGGCTCTGGCGCTCTCAAGCTCGAGGGCCGTATATCCATGTCCGTGCGTCATGTTGTGGATCAAATAGTATGCTGTATGGACTCCCTCCAAAGCCTGTGCAAGAGTCGAGGGGATCGTCACATCACCCTGCACCACCTCCACGTCGCGGTACCAGTTCCGCCCGCTGAGTCGACCGGGGTCCCGGGCCAAGCAGCGGACCCGGTAGCCGGCCTCCAATAATCTTGGGATCAGACGGCTGGCAATATATCCCGTGGCACCTGTAACAAGAATAAGAGGAGAGTTCAATCCGTCTTCTTTCCTCCCTCTTCTTTCCTCACATAGAAAAAGGAAAGAAGAGGGAAGGCTAATAAGTCAGGACCCGCGCCCGTGATGCGATCCGGCGGGTCAACCCATCAAAAATGAATTTATGGAAAGGCCACATGGCATACCAGTAGAGAAAACCGAAAAGACCATGCGGCGCAAAATAAGCGGTGACGGTCAGGAGCGTCTTCTTTTCCTTCGGCTCGGATTCAAACTGCAGCCAGGCTTTGCCGGGCAGCTTCATCTCGGCCCGCAGGCGCATGAGGCGGTCTTTTTTCACATCTTCCACCCGCCAGAAATCCAGGGATTCGCCAACCCGGATATCGTCGGGATGGCGGCGGCCGCGTCGCAGTCCCACGCCGCCCACGGCTTTATCCATCCAGCCGCGCATGGCCCATGACCAGTCCATGTACAGCCAGCCTCGCTCGCCGCCAATGCCGGTGTAGGAGCGGAACACATCCCTGGCAGGAACATCGAGGAACTGCTGGCGCTTCTCCACATACATGCCCTGCTCCACGACGAACTGATAGGGCTTGACATCCCCTGCCACCGTGACCAGAGCATCGGACCAGCTGGTCTCGACGTTGTCGCGTTGGATGCGGCCCAGCGCCAGGTGAAGCGCCGTCTGGAAGTCGATCGGCTTGATATGGGGGAAAAGAGTCCTGGCCGTCCCATCCCGGACGATCAGCCGGGCATGCAACCCTTCGATCAGTGGCAGCACAATCCGCCAGTGGATCGGCGTGACCATGTGCACCCAGTACGCCGACAGCCGAGGCGCATAAAACGGCGTGCGGATGAGCGTACGCTTGAGCCCGCGCTCCTTGGCATACTCGAGCATCATATCGGCGTACGTGAGACGGGTGGGACCGCCGATCTCGATCATCCGGCCGCTGCTGTCGGGGACTTTAAGGGCCTCGATCAAATAGGACAGTACATCCCGGATGGCGATCGGCTGCGCTTCCGAATAGAACCAGGCCGGGCAGACCAGCACCGGCTCGCGCTCCGTCAGATAGCGGATCATCTCGAACAGCGCCGAGCCCGAGCCCACGATCATGCCGGCCCGAAATTCCGTCACCGGCACGGAACTGTAGCGGAGAATATAGCCCGTCTCATGGCGGGCGCGCAGGTAGGGGGAAAGATCGGTCGTTGGGTCGACCAGCTCGCCGAGGTAAATAATACGCTCGACGTTCGCATCCCGCGCGGCTTCGGCGAAGTTGCGGGCTACCTCCAGGTCGCGGTTGGCACTGGTCTGTCCCCCCTGCTTGCCGTGGATAAGATAATACGCCGCCGAAACGCCCTGCATGGCGTCCATCAGGGGCGCTTTGGAGAGCGCGTCTCCGCTGACGATTTCCACCCGATTTAACCCGGAACGCCCCTGCAAACGGCCGGGATCCCGCACCAGGCAGCGGACGCGGTAGCCCGCATCCAGCAGCCGCGGCACCAGCCGCCCGCCCACATATCCGGTTGCACCGGTGACAAGAATGAGGTTGGATTGTGGCATCATGGAGATTTTATCCTACACATTCAATTTTATGCTATGATGAAAGTCTCTTATGCAGACTGCAGACGCCACCCCGACCAGTCGCATCCCGGATTTCCTGACCACACGCCTTCCGCTGATGTGGTTCGCCATCGCCTTCCTGGCCGGGATCGTCCTGGGCAGTCTCGTTTCTCTATCCCTCCCGGTCTGGCTTGCGCTGGCCGCCCTCGCCATCCTGTTCCTCATTCTTTCCTACATCTTCCGTCACCGCATCTCGCTTCACGCGCCCCGCCTCGCCATCCTGCCCTTCACCTTTGCCCTGCTCCTCGGTCTGCTCCTCGGCGCGGCGCGCTACCAGATGACTGTCCCCAAGTTCGACGCCTACCACATCGGCTTCTATAACGACCGCGACTACGATCTGTTTGTTACCGGCACCCTGGTCGAACCGCCCGATTACCGGGACAATTACACCAACCTGCGCGTCAAAGTCACCGGCGTGGATACCGGGGATCGCCAGCTGCCTGCAGAGGGACTGCTGCTGGCCCGTGTGTCCAACAACCAGGTCTTCCAGTATGGCGACATCGTCCGTCTGCGCGGCAAGGTCAAAACGCCGCCGGAGAATGAGGATTTCTCCTATCGCGATTACCTGGCAGCCCAGCACATCCATTCGTACATGCCGAGCGCCGAGGTGACCCTCCTGCCGGGCAACGGTGGGAATGCCTTTTTGAGGGCCGTGTATGCCTTCAAGGAAAAATCACTGGAAAATATTTACCGCCTGTTCCCCGACCCCGAATCCTCCCTGCTGGCCGGCATCCTGCTGGGCGTGGATACGGGTCTGACCGACCAGCTGCAGCAGGCATTCAAGGATACCGGTACAGCCCATATCATCGCCATTTCCGGTTTCAATATGAGCATCATTGCCGGGCTGTTCGTCCTGCTCTTCAGCCGCTTCCTCGGAGCACGGCGCGGCGCCATGCTGGCCGTGGTCGGGATCGTTCTGTATACCATCATGGTCGGCGCCTCTGCAGCCGTCGTGCGTGCCGCGCTGATGGGGACCCTGGCTCTCTTCGCCGTGCAGGTGGGCCGCAGGCAGCTCGCCTTGAACACCCTGCTCGGCGTGGCGCTGTTGATGTGTTTGTGGAATCCGTTGTATATTTGGGATGTTGGCTTCCAGCTTTCCTTCTTTGCCACCCTCGGGCTGATCCTGTATGCCGATCCGTTTACGCGTTTCTCAAATCGTATCCTCATGAAGCTTTTCCCCTCGGTTGCGGGCGAGAAGATTGCCGAGCTCTTCGCGGAGTTCGTGCTCCTGACGTTCGCCGCCCAGTTGACCACCATTCCGATCATGGCCTATCAATTCCAGCGTATCTCCCTTGTTTCGTTTATTGCCAACCCATTCATCCTGCCCCCGCAGCCCGCGGTGATGATCCTGGGCGGGCTGGCCGTACTGCTCAGCCACCTCTGGTTCCCCCTGGGACAGCTGGCTGCCTGGGCAGACTGGCCGTTCGTGGTGTACACGATCCGGGCGGTGGAATTGTTCGACAAGATCCCGCACGGAACAATCTTCCTGGTAAACCTGTCCCTCTGGTTCGTGATCCTTTTTTTGGCGCTGCTCTTCGGCGTAACCTTGGGCGGCTCCAGGATTAAGGAAACGGCCGGATCGTTGAAGAGCCGGGTCCGCACGGTGGGGATTGGAGGCGGCATCCTGATCCTGGGGATCGGGCTTTTGCTGATTTGGCGCGCCGCCTCAGCCATTCCGGATAACCGCCTGCATCTGACATTTTTGAATGTAGGGTCCGCCGACGCGGTGTTGATCACCTCACCCACGGGCAAACACGTACTGGTCAACGGCGGACCCAGTGTGACCACCCTGTCAGACGATCTGGGACGGCGCCTGCCGGCTTTCAATCGCAAGCTTGACTGGCTGGTCGTCGGCTCGACCGAGGAGAACCAGGTGGCAGCCCTGCCGCGCATTCTCGACCGTTACCCGCCCGATCAGGTTCTATGGAGTGGAAACAAGCAGGCATCGTTCTCGTCGGGTGTCCTGAGCGAATACCTGTCCACGCAGAATATCCCGGTGACAGATGCAAAGCCTGGACAGATCCTGGACCTGGGGGATGGCGCGACGATCAAGGTGGTCACCTCGGGCCCGCGCGGCGCCATCCTGCTGGTTGAGTGGGATAAGTTCCGCGCCCTGCTGCCTGTCGGCATGAGCTTCGAGGCGCTGGATGAGCTGCACCTGGGTGCCGATATCGGACCCGTGAGTCTCCTCTCCCTGGCCGACTCTGGGTACGCCGCATCGAACCCGCCCGAATGGATCAATAATTTAAATCCTGAGCTGGCAGTGCTGAATGTGAGCGCTGCCGACGAAAACGGCATGCCCGATCGTGAGGTCATGGACATGCTCAAGGACTACGATGTGCTGCGTACCGACAGGAACGGCTGGATCGACGTCGCCACCGATGGCAGCCGGATGTGGGTGAATGTGGAAAGAAACAAGGATGACCTGGCGCCTTAACGTTTGGGTAAAGGAGAGAGCGAAATGAGCGAACTGAAGATGAATGTCTCGAAGATCGAGGGGCAGCCACCGCTGACTGTCCTGCATTTGGTCGGTCATCTTCACGGCGAGACAGAAGGTCAATTAATGGAGCAGGTTCGCAAGTTCCATACGGAGGGGTCACGTCATCTTCTGCTCGATCTCTCGGAAGTGGAGATCCTCACCAGTGCCGGTTTGCGTGCCATCCATAACATCTTTAATTTATTCACTCCAAAAGACGATAAAACGCTGATCAATACCCACGGAACGGAACCCTATAAATCCCCCTATTTCAAACTGGTCTGCCCCAACCCCAATATCTATTACGTTCTGAACATCGCGGGCTTTTTGCAGAACATCCCCATTTTCAACGACGTGGAGGAAGCGGTCAGCTCCTTCCCCCTCTCATAGCGATTTGAGAGCTATCCTGCATCGTGTCTCATAAATCACAGGGGATGTACGCTCGGGCGGTAGGCGTACAATCCATGGACGTCAACCCCAACGGGTTGTCCCGGCATTCAGCGCGTTCACAAAAACTTCCACCATTTTTTCGATATTGATCTCTTCCTTTGCGATGCGGTAGGATTCCCTCCCCATCCCGCGAAGACGTGCGGCATCGGACAGCGCCTCTTGCATGGCTGCCAGGAGCGCCTCGAAATCGTCCGATGGCACCTGCCATCCGTTTTCCCGGCGGACGAGATCATCCTGGGTCCCATCTCCCTGGGCGACGATGACCGGCAACCCATGGCTCATCGCCTCCTGAACGGCAAGCCCACCGGTCCCGGGCAGGACGAACAGGTCTGCCTCGGTGAAATAAGGTGTTAACGCCGCCCCATGTCTGGCCCCTACGAATTCTGCTCCCGGATAGGTTTCCCGCGCCAATGATTCCAGAGTCTCCCGCTCCGGCCCATCTCCCACGATGACCAGCCGCGGCCTGGAATCCAATTGAGTACAGGCCCGCAGCAATAAATCAATCCGCTTCCTCGCCTGGAGTCGGCCCACAAAAAGGATGGTAGGGTGAGGGCTTAAGGTGGAAGGTCGAAGCGGAAGAGGGAAGGCAGGCGGCGCAGAGACAGAGTTGTAAGCGACAAAAATCTTCTCGGGCGGAAACCCAAGCGCAGCATACTCCTCGGCTCCGCGTCGGCTGTAGGCGATCATTGCATCGAATTGTTTAATAAAGGATATTCTTCTTCCCGTTAGAAGTCCCCGGCCACCAGGCGAGCCCAGCCCCCAGCCAAGGACCAGCCTGTTCCGCTTATGCATCCACCTGACAGCTGCGGGCGTGGAGAGATAGCGCGGGTTGGCTTCCATGATCAATGCATCGGGCTGCCACTGTTCCAGCCAGTCGACCAGGCGGCGTTGGTAACACAGATAGAAGGAGCCGCCCAGGAGGTGGGTATTTTTTCCCAGTTGATGATTGGCAACCTGCAACTGGCTGGCAGTTGCTATTCCCTCGGAGAGGCGAGGCAAACCGGTGAAGAGGCTCATCCCCCTCTCGCAGGCCGAAGCAAGCAGGTCAAAGAATGGGACCCGGTAACTCGGAAGCACGCGCTGCTGGACCGCCAGCCTGCCAGGAAAGCGATTCATTGGACTGGCTCACACCTGGAAAAAATGACTGCAATCTCGTCCCGGTACTGCTCGCACCATTTGCTGGAAGCTTCGACCTGATCGATCAGTTTGGGTTGTCTCTCAGGAGAGAGCAGCAGGAGGTTGATGCCATCGCGGTCGAATGCCGATTCCCAGGCCGTTGAGCCTCGACTGATCTCCTGGTATTCCTGCATTTGCCGGGCCGGGAAGGGAAAGAAACGACTATCGATGGAAATGGGTCGCGATGGCAAGGCGAACAGGAGATAACTGCCAAAGATGTAATCGTTCCAGAGAGGGCCTGGAATGTTGGGATGCTCCTTCAGCCACGTCTCTGCTCCAAAAGGAGTCAGGTCCATGGAATAAGGGGAGGGAGCTTCGGGCCACCATCGATCCCGAAGGCCAGGCAGGTATAGCAGGGAGAGGGGAATGAACAGGCAGGCAAGCGCAATATTAAAGGCTGGCGATGAGATCTTTACCGGGCTGTCCAGTTTATGACGGGTCAACTCTGCCAGGGGCCTGGCCGTCAGCACTGTCAGGATAAAAAGAAACCAAATCACATATCGCAGGCCTGAAAATGCCAGCCAGCCAAAGCCAAGGAACCATACCCATTCCAGCGGGGAAAGTTTGCGGGATGAAAATGCTGCGAGCGGCGCGAAGAGCAGGGTCCAGGCAAAAAAGATGTTCATCTGCCAGCCTGCGTTGACCGGCGGCTGCCACTCCAGGCTATACGCCTGGTTCGAGGGAGTTGTCAGCATGAAGGCCACATGTCCCCACAGGCGGATGCCCTGGGGATTCACCAGAGTGGCAGCAAACATCAGAGCCAGCGTAATCGCCAAGGCCCTGCGGCTTTCTTTTCCAAACACAAGCGCCGCGCCGGCAAGTAAAAACACCAGTATGTAGGAGCCATGGACGTTCACCCATAAAAGGGTCGCTAAGGGAATTCCCCAGAGCCACCTGTTATTCCCTGACTGCCACTTAAGCAGGGCCAATAAACAAAAAGCAAACAGGGGATAGGCGAACAACTGCGCCCGCATCTGCCAGTTATTGCTGCTAGCAAACCCCAGGATCACAACAAGTATTGTCGCCAGGCGCGGCCCGGCAGAATTCCGGGCCGCAGACCAGATCAAGCCGTAGGTTAAACCGATTAACAGGGCGCGCACGAGAAACGTAAGGGAGGCGCCACCCCATGCATGGGCCCACCAGAAAAATACACCCGCCAGCCAGGGCTCGTACACAATGGGCTGCCCGGCCGAAGTCCAGCTCATGGTCTCAATCGTTGGGACAGCAGCCTGTCGAATGGTCTCCTGGCCCACCCGCAACAGCCACCAATAATCCTGCGGGATAATGGGAAAGAGACAGGAGAGCGCGATTAACGGCAGGATGGCCAGGCTCATCCAGAGAATATCGTAACTGCGAGACTGGGTTGGATTCATCCCGAAATATGCGGCGCCTGCCAGGCCGGAGATTTATGCACGTGGACCACCTTCCAGGCACCGTTGATTTTGACCATGACACGGCTCTCGTTATGAGAGGCAACCTTGATTCCCTCCGGCGAGGCTGTGCTGATCAGCAGTGTATAGCTGGCAATGGCCGTATCGCCATAGTTCTGGATATTCAGGTTGGAGAGATCGAAGCGCGTCGGGGATTTCACCTTGCCCTCCGAGCCAAACACCGCCCCGCGCTCGGCGTTGGAGGACATCATGAACTCATGAAAGGGCAGCCCGTCGATGCGGTGCGGCGTCACCCACCATTCGTAAAGGGTCAAATCCCCCGAAGTGGTCACGTTATAGGTCTGCACATCGTTATCCTGAATGGATTGGAGATGGACTTTCAGAAAGGCAATAATTTCTTCGTTTGTCATGATGGCTCCATTTAATGAAAACCTCGGTGGTCGACCAGGACAAAGCCTGTATCCAAACCACCGAATTAACCCAGCAGCACCTTCAAATACTCATCTGCCATCCTGTCCACATCGAATGCTGCTTCGGCCCGTTCACGCGCAGAGGTGCGGAAGCGCGTCTGCTCCTCCAACACTTCCTCCGCAGCCTTTGCCAGGGAGGAGATATCAGGTGGTTTCAGCTTCCAATGATCGGCTCCATACGGAACGATCCGTCCCGCGTCACCCTGGACGATCTCGGAGAGCGATCCCGTGTCAAATCCGGCAACAGGCAGGCCGCAGGCCAGCGCCTCGATCACGGAATTGGGACACGGCGGATTGAGCTCTGCAGAATACAGCAGATGGGAGGAGCGCATCAGCCAGGGGATGTGATCCCGTGAAACAGTATCCATGAACTGGATACGGAATGCAGTCTGGTTCCTGAGCCTGCTTTTTGTCCGGCTGTCCACGCGGCCAACAACCATCAGCTCCATTTTATATTTCTTCGCCAGGGCCTGGGCAAGAGCTGCCGCATTGAAAACTCCATAATTCTGCCCGCCTGCAAGACTGCCCTCCACCACCAGCAAGCGATAGTGACCGGCGGGTCGCTCGTGCAGGCCGTGAGGCGTATAACGGCTCAGATCCACGCCGTTGAGAATGACCGTGGAGGGCACGCGCGCCGGCTTGTACCAGTCCTCCCACCAGTGCTTGATGAACTCGCTCTGGTAGACAACACGGTCCGCCAGCCGCCTGCGGATAAAGGACAGATTGGCATTTCCATAGATCGCACGGACGGTATACCGCGCTCCCATCCAGCGGACACGGTGCAGCCAGTTGATACCGTCCAGCCGCTGCACGATGCGGGTCCCGCGCCGATGTGTCTTTCTTAAGGAAGACAGGTGACGCGTCCCGGCAAGAACAAGAATTACATCCGCGTCCTGGGAGGGATCGTTGCTGACATCCACGCCACGGGCTGCGAGACTGCTCTCAAATTTGAGCCGGAAGGAGGTTACGCCACCGCTTCCTTCCACCCGGGGAACAATGCAAATACGAGGCATGGGGGTATTATAGCCTTTCGAATGTCGTTGCGAGGGCGGGGTCCTAAGAATCGCCTCGCACGCCCAGATATTCCTACATAAGCGTTGGTATGTGCCAGGAGATTCCCTTGTTGCACACCTGCCGCCTGTCCCGGCGAAAGTGCCGGGATTGCAGGTGTGACATGTCAATTGATTTGTGGTTAAATTATGCAGGAGGAATGAATGTCTCAAACTGATCCGGATTTTGTCTCGTTTTTGCGGGCGTATCCCACCTACCCGGGCACTCACATCATCGACGATCTGCGCGCTACAGAATACGCGCGCCTGGATGTGGGCGGGCATATCTATCTCGATTACACCGGCGGGGGCCTGTACGCCGAGTCACAGCTGCGCCGCCATAACAGGCTGCTGGTCGAGCATGTCTTTGGCAACCCTCATTCCAGCAATCCCACCTCCCTCGCCGCAACCCAGCTGGTGGAGCATACGCGTGAATACATCCTGAAGTTCTTCAATGCCGATCCAGACGAGTACCTGGCGATCTTCACTTCCAACGCAAGCGGGGCGCTAAAGCTGGTCGGTGAGTCTTATCCCTTTCCCAGGGGACGATATCTGCTGACCTTCGACAATCACAACTCGGTCAATGGGATCCGGGAGTTCGCCCACGCCCGTGGTGCGGATGTGAAGTACATTCCGGTTGGGCTGCCCGATATGCGCGCCGATGGGGCGACGCTCGAGCAGGAGCTCTCCCGGCCTTCGATGGACGGCCACAACCTGTTTGCATATCCCGCCCAGTCGAATTTTTCCTCCGTGCTGCATCCGCTCGACTGGATCGATCTGGCTCACCGCTACGGCTGGGACGTGCTTCTGGATGCTGCCGCCTTCGTCCCAACCAGCCGTCTGGATCTGAATGTTGTCAAACCCGATTTCGTCCCCATCTCGTTTTACAAAATGTTCGGTTATCCGACCGGGCTGGGGGCATTGGTGGCCCGCAAGCAGGCGCTAGCCAAACTGCACCGTCCCTGGTTCGCCGGCGGGACGATCACCGTCGCCTCGGTGCAGGGCGACAGGTATTACCTGGCCGACGGCGCCTCCGCCTTCGAGGATGGGACGCTCGATTACCTGAACATCCCGGCCATCGAGATCGGCCTCAAACATATCGAGTCGATCGGATATGATGTGATCCACGAGCGCGTCTACGCACTGACCGGCTGGCTGCTGGAGAATTTGACCGAGCTGCGACACAGCACCGGCGTGCCGCTCGTGCGTGTCTACGGACCCACCAAAATGGTTGATCGAGGCGGAGCAGTGACGGTGAATTTCTACGATCGGGATAACAGGGCCCTCGATCACCGCTTCATCGAGCAGCAGGCCAACGAGGCCGGCATCTCGCTGCGCACGGGCTGCTTCTGCAATCCGGGTGCCGGCGAGATCGCCCTGGGCATTTCCCGCGTCGAGCTGAATGTCTGCTTCACCCAGCCAGGCCACGAGGATCGCCTGACCGTGGACGATTTTCGCCACTGCATCGACGGAAAATCCTCCGGTGCCGTCCGCATTTCGGTGGGCACGGTCACCAATTTTAAGGATGTACAGGGTTTCCTGGCGTTTGCGAGGGGATTACTTGCATAACAAATCCCGGTAGGGGTCGTATCAAATAGAGAGGTTTGGGGTAATTCTTACGGCTCTAATGTAATTTTTACGAATTTTGCTTGACTTTGTCCTCATTTTGAGTATAATTTAGTAGTTGTATACAAAAAACGAGCAAAAAACACCTGCAAGCGCTTGAGAAAAAATCTCGGAGCGCTTGCCTTTGTTTGTCTCTGATTCTGAAGACAGGCTCGAGCTTAGTAATTTCCCAAATTTCAGGAGATGAACCAGTGGAAACAAAGGGACTGACCGCACTGCGAATTAGCCTAGCCTCCCCCAGCACCATTCTGTCATGGTCGTATGGAGAGGTGCTGAAACCCGAAACCATTAACTACCGCCGCCTGCGTCCTGAGAAGGATGGCTTGTTCTGTGAAGCCATCTTTGGCCCGCAGCGCGACTGGCAGTGCTATTGTGGAAAGTACAAGAATCCCCGTTACAAGGGCATCATCTGTGACAAGTGTGGTGTGGAAGTGACCCGCGCCGCGGTCCGCCGTGAGCGCATGGGACACATCATGCTGGCCACGCCGGTTGCCCACATCTGGTATACCCGCCGCATTCCCTCCTATCTGGGAATGCTGCTCGATATCTCGCGTCGCAATCTTGACCGCGTGTTGTACTTCGCACAGTACATCGTAACCTACGTGGACGAGGAGGCCCGCAACAAGGCCCTCAAGCGCATCGAGGACGAGATCTCCGTTTCGGAACGCGAGCAGGCACAGACGATCAACGCCAAGATTGCCGAGATCAAGACCAAGCGCGATCACACGATCAACGACCTCAAGCAAAAGAGCGCCAACCTCGACCAGGGTTTCGACGAGACCATTGCCGAGAAGCTCGATCCCTTCATCAAGGAAGGCCAGAGACTCGAGAAGCTGCTCCAGGGCCAGATGGGCGAAGCCGCCAAGAAGGCCGTGACCTTTGAGATCACCGGTGAAAAGATCCTGGATGCAGGCGACAAGGTCGCTGCCAAGCACCTGACCCAGGTCCAGAAGATCGTCCAGAAGAATCTGGAAACTGTTGAAAATGAAATGAAGGACGAGCGTGCCCGCCAGATAGAAGAACTCAAGATGGATATGGGCCGCGTCAAGGCCGACGCCGACATGCAGATGGAAGCCCTCCGCTCACAGCTGGAGGATCAAACCGCTGCCTCCTCCAACCAGTCCTCCCGCATGCGGGATGAACTGCTGGAGCTGCGCCCGTTCACCTTCATCAGTGAGATCCGCTATCGCGAGCTCAAGCAGCGCTGGGGCCAGGTCTTCCGCGCCGATATGGGCGCCGAGGCCTTCTATGACATTCTCGAGCGCCTCGACCTCGACAAGCTGGCCGATGAGCTCTGGCACGAGGTAAAGAGCACAAAGTCAAAGCAGAAGCGCAAGAAGGCCACCACCCGCCTCAAGGTCGTGGAAGCGTTCCGCCGCTCCGGCAACCGTCCCGAGTGGATGATCCTGACCGTCCTGCCCGTGATCCCGCCCGACCTGCGCCCGATGGTCCAATTGGATGGCGGCCGCTTCGCCACCTCCGACCTGAACGACCTGTATCGCCGCGTGATCAACCGCAACAACCGCCTGAAGAGACTGCTGGAGCTGGGCGCGCCGGATGTCATCATCCGCAATGAGAAGCGCATGCTTCAGGAAGCCGTCGACAGCCTGATCGACAACAGCCAGCGCGGCAAGGCCCTCTCCCGCCGTGGACGCCGCGAGCTCAAGTCGCTGAGCGATATGCTCAAGGGCAAGAAGGGCCGCTTCCGCCGTAACCTGCTCGGCAAGCGCGTCGACTACTCCGGCCGCTCGGTGATCGTGGTCGGTCCTCAATTGAAACTTTATCAGTGCGGTCTGCCCAAGAGCATGGCTCTTGAGCTTTACAGACCGTTTGTCATTGCACGCCTGGTGCAGAACAACTACGCTGCCAATGTGAAGGGTGCCCGCCGCCTGATCGAGCGCAACCGTCCCGAAGTGTGGGAAGCGCTCGAAAGCGTGATCGGCGAACGCCCGGTCCTCCTGAATCGTGCACCGACCCTGCACCGCCTGGGCATCCAGGCCTTTGAGCCGATCCTGATTGAAGGCTCGGCCATCCAGCTGCACCCGCTCGTCACCACCGCCTTCAACGCCGACTTCGACGGCGACCAGATGGCTGTGCACGTCCCGCTTTCACAGAAGGCCGTCAAGGAAGCCCGCGAGCTGATGCTCGCCTCCAAGAACCTGCTCAAGCCGGCCGATGGCGAGCCGATCATCTCGCCGTCCAAGGATATGGTGCTGGGTGTCTACTACCTGACCATGAAGCAGAAAGCCGCTCACAAGGGCGATGGACGCGCTTTCTCGGATTTCGATGAAGTCGAGATGGCGTATGCTCTTGACCAGGTGGAAGTACACTCCGAGATCAAGCTGCGTGCCATGACCTGGTACGACGACAAGGGCGATCGCCTGTCCGAGCCTGTGACGCGTATTATCGAGACAACAGTCGGGCGCGTGCTCTTCAACCGCATCCTGCCGCCGGAAGTCCAGTTCGTCAATGAGAAACTGGAAAAGGGTGGCGTGAAGGATCTGATCGCAGACGTATACGAGATCTGCGGCCAGGAAAAGACAACCGATGTGGCCGACAAGATCAAGTCGCTCGGCTTCGAATATGCAATGAGGTCCGGCACCACCCTGGCGGTGGCCGACATCTCCATCCCGCCGGAGCGCAAGGAGATCATCGAAGAGGCGCTCAAGGCCGTCGAGCTGGTCCAGCGCGATTTCCGCCGCGGTCTGCTCACCGAGCAGGAAAAGAACGAGCGTGAGATCGAGATCTGGCAGGCCACCACCGACAAGGTGGCCGATGCCGTCAAGAAGCACATGGACCCGGATGGCAATCTCTCCACGATGGCCACCTCCGGCGCGACCAAGGGTGGTTTCTCCACCATTTCGCAGCTGGCCGGTATGCGCGGTCTGATGGCCGACCCGTCCGGACGCATCATCCCGATGCCGATCCGCTCGAACTTCCGCGAAGGCCTGACCGCCCAGGAATACTTCATCTCCACCCACGGTGCCCGCAAGGGTCTGGCCGATACCGCTCTGCGTACGGCGGATGCCGGTTACCTGACCCGCCGCCTCGTGGACATCGCCCAGGATATCATCATCAACGAGCATGACTGCGGCACGCACGATGGCGTCTATATCCGCCGCCGTGACGACGTGGCCGGCCAGTCGATGAGCAACCGTCTCTACAGCCGCCTGCTGGCGGAATCCGTGATCGACCCGAAGACCGGCGAGGTCATCGGTGAATACAACCAGATTATCAACCAGGAACTCGCCCGCAAGATCGCGGGTTCCGGCATTGCCGAAGTCAAGGTTCGCTCGGCGATGACCTGTGAATTGCAGCACGGCATCTGCTCCAAATGCTACGGTCTCGACCTGGGACGCGGCACCATGGTGGAGCTTGGCTCTGCCGTCGGTATCGTGGCCGCCCAGTCCATCGGTGAGCCGGGCACGCAGCTGACCCTGCGTACGTTCCACACCGGTGGTGTGGCCGCCGGCGGCGCAGACATTACGACCGGTCTCCCCCGCGTGGAAGAGCTTTTCGAAGCCCGCAAGATGCCAAAGGGAGAAGCC
>JBLMZU010000609.1:0-5721 GCA_050258995.1 Bacteroidota bacterium | reverse complement strand
CACATCATAAAAAGGCAGGTCCGCCCGTGTCTGCAACCCAACCTTGTCTGCGAGGACTCTCAGGTCGGGTGCAACCAGGACCGTTCCATCGGGGAAAAAGATGACAGGAAGCTTTGTTTCGGGTGAAGCATCCTCCACCAGCTTGCGGGCGCTGGAGTCCTTTTCGATGTCCATCCACTGGTAGGGAATCTGGTGGCGGGTCAGAAAATCCTTGGCCTCGTGGCAGGGCAGCGACCACAAGGTGCCCGCAATGCGAATGCCCTCATACGGAAGCTGAGCATGGGCCTTCCAGTCTTCCAGCAATTCGTCCAGGACCGGGTAGAGCTTTTCCTCCGGCGGGTGCCAGGGCTTCATCAGATAATAGTTGAGGCCCACTTCATTGATGGAGTCAATTGCAGCCTGGATATCGGCGTAGGCCGTCAGCAGGACGCGTTTCGCCTGCGGGTAGAGCTGGACGGCCTCCATTAAAAACTCGACGCCGGTCATTTTGGGCATGCGCTGGTCAACCAAAAACAGCGCGACCGTCTCTTTGCGCTGTTCCAGTTTCTTCAGATATTCCAGGGCGGTTTTGCCTGTGTTGATGGGGATGATGCGGTAGTCGGGCCCATAGTGCGCCCGCAGGTCGCGCTCGATGGAGTTCAAAACCGAACTGTCATCATCCAGGGTCATGATAACGGGTTTTGCCATGGGAGGGATTGTATCATCAAAGAAAAATTCACCTCAATGTTTTTTCAGGTTCGGGAGCAGATATGCGTTGCTTTTGACATCCAATAAAAAACTCCGGGACATAAAGCCTCGGAGTTTACAACGATCCAGCGATCGGATTACCCCCACCGCCACTTGGTGCCCTCTTTGGTATCTTCGATGACAACGCCCAGCTCCTTCAGCCGGTCCCGGATCAGGTCGGACATGGCCCACAGTTTTTGTTTGCGCACTTCGCTTCGTACTTCGATGAGCAGGTCGACGAATTTATCTGCGTCGCCGGACCCCTGTTTCTCCTGGAGACGGAGCCCAAGGACACCCGTCAGCTCGCGCAGCACCGCCTGCGAGGGCTGGATCTGGTCGTTCGTTGCGCCATTATCGCGGGCCGTATTGATGGCTTTGACGAGCTCATAGACCGCTGCCAGGGCGAGCGGTGTGTTGAAGTCGTCGTCCATGGCTTCGATGAAGGATTGCTTTGTCGATTCCGCCTGGGCGGCAAGAGCGGATGCAGCCTCCGCCGCGAGTCCCTTTGATGAGGCGGAAGCTGGTCGCAGGGCAGCTTTGAGCCGTTCCAGCGATTTCTCGGCGGCGTCCTGGGTCTCGTCGTTGAAGATCAAGGGAGCGCGATACGATCCCATCAGGACCAGCATGCGCATGACATCCGCGTCGCGCTTCTTCAGGAAATCCTTGATGCTGACAATATTGCCCAGCGACTTGGACATCTTCTCGCCGCCAAGCTGCAGCATGCCGTTATGCACCCAGTAGCGGGCAAACTGTTTACCCGTGTAGGATTCGCTCTGGGCAATCTCATTCTCATGATGCGGGAAGATCAAATCGTTGCCGCCGCCGTGGATGTCGATCTGCTCGCCCAGCTCGGCCAGGTTCATGGCCGAGCACTCGATGTGCCAGCCTGGGCGGCCCTTACCCCACGGGCTGTCCCAGGAGATCTCGCCGGGCTTGGCAGCCTTCCACAGGGCGAAGTCCATTGGATGGTCCTTGGCCTCGCCGACCTCGATGCGGGCGCCGGCCTGCATGTCATCCAGCTTGCGACCGGAGAGCTTGCCGTAGTCGTCGTCGCTGATGACACTGAAGTACACATCCCCGTTGGGGGCAGCATAGGCGGATTCCTTACGGATCAGGCCCTGGATGAACTCGATGATCAGCGGCATGGTCTTGCTGACCTGCGGATTGGATGTGGCAGGCAACACGTTTAAATTCTTAAGATCGTTGGCATAATCTTCAATATACCGCTGTGACAGCTTGAGAGGATCCTCTCCAAGCTTGTTGGCGCGGTTGATGATCTTGTCGTCCACGTCGGTGTAGTTCATGACGTGCCTGACGTTGTAGCCGCGATACTCCAGGTAGCGGCGGATGATGTCGAAGACCAGCGCTGACATGGCGTGACCGACATGCGCATCGTTATAAACCGTCACGCCACAGACATACATCTTGACGAGGTTCGGCTCAAGCGTCTGAAATTCTTCCTTCTTGCGAGTGAGAGTGTTGTAGAGTCGGATCATGAGTTTAATTTACCATATCGGTTGTAGAGGGGAAGAGTATTGATTGGAATTTATAAACAGGCATAAAAGTACACAAGGAAACATGTACACGGACCCTGACCGTTATACCTGTTTGCTCGTGTATGTGACTGCTTGCTTACTTTCTCTTCTTCCCGTTTTCTTCCTCGACGCGGGCGAAGATCATGCGCCCGGCTGCGGTCTGCAGGACCTTGGTGACCACCACATCCTTATATTCGCCGATGTAATCGTGACCGTTCTCCACGACGACCATCGTGCCATCGTCCATGTAGCCCACGCCCTGGCCGAACTCCTTGCCCTCCTGGAAGATGTTAAGGTTCATGCGCTCGCTTGGCAGGACCACTGATTTGACGGCGTTGGCCAGCTCGTTGATGTTCAGGATGGTCACGCCCTGCAGCTCTGCGACGCGGTTGAGATTGTAGTCGTTGGTCAGGATGGGACAGCGGAGCTGGCGCGCCAGGACCACGAGCTTGTCGTCCACCTCCCGGACGCCTTCGGCATTGATGTCGCTGATGCGCACCAGGATGTTGGGGAGCTTCTGCAGCTCGGCCAGTACCTCCATGCCGCGGCGGCCGCGCTGGCGGCGCAGGCCATCAGGCGAGTCGGCGATATATTGAAGCTCGTTCAACACAAAGCGCGGGATCAGGAGCGTACCGGGCAGGAAGCCGGTCTTGGCGATGTCGGCAACGCGTCCATCGATGATGACGCTGGTATCGAGTAAGATGGTGCGGTTCAGGTTTGTCCAAGAAGAGGAAGAGCCGCTTTCGCCGCCTCGCCCGCTCAGGGTGCTGAACAGTCCCATGATGTCGCCCTGGCGCATCACGAACAGGGAGATGCCCAGCCAGGTGAATACCACCACACCCACAAAAGGCAGGATCTGCCCGAAAGGCGGAGGCAGCAGGGAGAGCGGAAAGGCCAGCAGCGCAGCCGTCAGCAAGCCGACGACCATGCCTGCCAGACCCGCAAAAAGCGTCTCGGCAGAGAGCCGGCTGAGCTTGGCACGGATCCAGCGCGCCGGCCGGGTTGTGAAATACGGAGTCAACACCAATCCTGCCAGGGCAGAGATCAGGCCGACGATCAGGGCATAGCGGATTGCCTCACCTGTGAGCTCACCGCCCCCAAGCTGATAGCCCCACAAGGTGCCCAGAATTCCGAAAAAGATCATGCCCCCGATGCGAAAGATGAATTCTGTACTCACTACAATAACTCCTTAATAAATGCAGAATAATACAAGTATGATAGCATGCCTGCAGGGCATAGTCAACCAGCCCGGCCATTCCTCCTACAAAATTGTTATAATGGTCTACACAGTGCTTCTGGGTCTGTTTAATCTTATTTATAAAAGAAACGGTAGATATGACTCTTACCGATAAACTAAACCGTCCGTTACGCGACCTGCGGATCTCGGTCACCGACCGCTGCAATTTCCGCTGTGTGTACTGCATGCCCAGGGATGTCTTTGGGTCGGATTACCACTTCCTGGATAGGAGCGAGGTCCTGACCTTCGAGGAAATTGCCCGCCTGGCGCGCATTTTTGTTTCTCATGGTGTACAAAAAGTCCGATTGACGGGTGGAGAACCCCTGGTCCGGAAGGATTTGCCGCTCCTGGTGAAGATGCTGGCCGAGATCCCCGGCCTGGATCTGACCCTGACGACCAATGGCTCCCTGCTGGAGCGGCAGGCGCAGGCCTTAAAGGACGCGGGTCTCACTCGCGTCTCGGTCAGCCTGGATTCACTTGACGACGATGTGTTCAAAGCCATGAACGATGTGGACTTTCCGGTGGAGAAGGTCATCCGCGGCATGGACGAGGCCGCCAGGGTGGGCCTGACGCCGCTCAAGGTCAATATGGTGGTAAAGCGCGGCTTGAACGAAGACAGCATTCTACCGATGGCACGCTTCTTCCGGGAGAAAGGCTACATCCTGCGCTTTATCGAGTTCATGGATGTGGGCAGCACCAACGGCTGGCGCATGAACGATGTGCTGCCGGCCGCGGAGATCATCAAGCGGATCAGCGCCGAGATGCCCCTCGAGCCGCTGGATCCCAACTATACCGGTGAGGTGGCGGAGCGCTGGCGTTACAAGGACGGCAGCGGCGAGGTGGGCGTGATCGCCTCGGTCACCCAGGCCTTCTGCCGGACCTGTAACCGTGCCCGGCTCTCGGCCGAGGGCAAGCTCTACACCTGCCTGTTCGCCGTCCAGGGACATGACTTCCGCAGTCTGCTGCGCAGCGAGGCGACCGACGAGGAGATCTCCGACGCCATCGGGCGCGTCTGGAGCGTACGGACAGACCGCTACTCCGAGCTGCGGTCCGAGAATACCCTGAACCTGCCCAAGGTGGAGATGTCGCACATCGGTGGATAGTTGGGAATGTGATTTGTGGGGTATGATTTGAGATCAGAGCAGATCCAAATCAAATTGAGAATTTCACAACAAGAGGCATGATGAACTATCGCGAACTTGGACGTACCGGCTGGAAGGTATCCACGGTCAGTTTTGGCGCGTGGGCGATTGGCGGGACTTGGGGAAATGTGGACGACGATGAGTCGTTCGCCGCATTGAATCGCGCCCTCGACCTGGGCGTGAACTTCTTTGACACGGCGGATGTCTATGGGGATGGACGCAGCGAGAGACTGCTGGCAAAGCTCCGCCGTGAGAGAAGCGAGCCCTTCTATGTGGCCACCAAGGCCGGGCGCAGACTCGATCCGCATGTGGCGGGCAGCTATAACAAAAAGAACCTGACCGCCTTCGTGGAGCGCAGCCTGAAGAACCTCGAAGTGGACGCCATCGAACTTCTACAACTGCACTGCCCACCCACGGAAGTCTATTACATGCCCGAAACGTTCGACGCCCTGGATGGGTTAGTGGCAGCAGGCAAGCTTCGCTATTACGGGGTCAGTGTTGAAAAAGTGGAGGAGGCTCTCAAGGCGATCGAGTATCCGAACGTGCAGTCGGTGCAGATCATTTACAATATCTTCCGCCAGCGGCCGCAGGACCTGTTCTTCCGCGAGGCCCAACGCCGTGAGGTTGGCATCCTGGCCCGCCTGCCGCTTTCCTCGGGAATGCTGGCCGGCAAGCTGACGCGTTCCAGCTCCTTCGAAGAGAGCGATCACCGCGGCGGCAACCGCCACGGGGAATGGTTCGACCGCGGCGAGACCTTCTCTGGGCTGGACTATGACACCGGCCTGCAGGCCGTCGACGAGCTGCGGCCGCTCGTCCCGCCGACAATGAGCATGGCCCAGATGTCGCTGCGCTGGATCCTGATGGAATCGGCCGTCACCTGCACCATCCCGGGTGCAAAGCGTCCCTCCCAGGTGGAGGAAAACGTCCGGGCCGCGGACCTGCCTCCTCTCCCCAATGAGACGATGTACGAGATCCGCGCCATCTATGAGCGCCTGGTCCGTCCTCAGGTCCATCATTACTGGTAATTCGAATACGAGATGATCGAAGGCTCACAACTGTATATTTTCGTTGTCGCCGCGCT
>JBLMZU010000608.1:0-3521 GCA_050258995.1 Bacteroidota bacterium | reverse complement strand
AGACGGTTCAAGGCGTCGGATGCGTTCGAAAGCAGCTCGCGCAGGAAGACCTCACGGTCCTTGTACAGGGAGTGGATCAGGATGTTAAGAAGCTGCTTTGTTTCTGCCTTGAATGTAAACTGCTGGACATTTTCAGGGGTTGCGGTTGAAGTTTCATCTGCCATAACGACTCTCCTGGGTCAAAGTGTGGTTTCCCCGCATTCCAGAGCATCAAGCGCCCTGGAAGAGGGTGATTGATATCCGGATCGTTTGGGAAATATTTTAAGTCCCGCCCGTCAAGAAGGCGATAAGAATTTTGTTAGAGAATCATCAACGCCGCTCGAAGTACAGCGACAGGATCCGTGGAGGCTTATTCCCATCTGTCTCATGCCAGTGCTCCTCCAAGGAAACAAGGGAGATATGGTTTCCCTGGGCTGCCTTGAGGAAATCGGAAACGTGATGAACGAATGCATCCACTTCGATTTTTTCATCAGACCTGTAGAACCGGGCTTTTGTCCCTTCATATTGGCGGAACGGATGCAGCTCGTCGATGAAAAAGAATCCGCCCGGGTGCAGGACGCGCGCGGCTTCCGAGAACACGTGCGATAGATTCTTAATATGCTCCAGGACCAGGCAGCAGACGATCAGATCGAAAGAGCCGTTTTCCAATTCCCAGTGACGGGTGATGTCCATGAGTGAGAAGTGGACGTTCCCATCCTGCACTTTCTCCCGGGCCCTTGCGATCATCCCCTGCGAAAAATCCACGGCACGGACGTTTTGCCCGATCCGGCTAAGAAAGGACGTGTTCTTGCCTGTCCCGCAGCCGATTTCCAGGATCGAACCGAAATGCAGATCACCAAGACATTTACGAATCACATCCCGATCCAGATCGCGCGTCCGGTTCTCATCGCTATCGTAGGAATCAGACCACTCGTTATATGCATTTTGAATGTCCATTTGATTTCTCCAAATGCTGACAAGTATAACGGCAAGAAAGCAGGGAACAGCCTCAAAAGCTTTAGCCAGTGAATGGGGTAAATTTGAACGAAGATAGCAAGTTCTTCGCACCGGTAAGCCTTGACTTGATCCTCCAGATGTTATATAATGCAACCGGTTGCATAAATGCAGGCGCGATGAAGAAGAAAACGGTCCATAACATTTCCGATATTGCCAGGCTGGCTGGCGTCTCCAAGTCCACGGTTTCGCGGGCGCTGAATGACAGTCCCTTGATCGGGCAGGAGACACGCGAGCGGATCCAGGCAATTGCAAAGAAGCATGACTTCAAGATCAATATGCCGGCCCGCCGCCTGAGCCTCAAGCAGAGCAACACAATCGCCTTTGTCACGCATGCCTATCACAAGGATTTCTCTGTCGCAGATCTGTTCGGGCTGGAAATCATGGGCGGCGTCTCGCAGGGACTGTACGCGCATGGTTATGACATGTTGGTGGTCCATGTCAATCCTCATGAAACGGAATGGGCCCACCAATACCTTGATACTGGTCGCGTGGATGGTTTTGTTTTGATGACTTCTACCCGGAAGCAGTATCACATCGACGCACTTCTTGACATGGATGCTCCCTTTATTGTCTGGGGAGCGCCGCCGACAGATGCGCGCTACTGCTCGGTGACGGGCGATAATATGAATGGCGGAAGGTTCGCAACAGAATACCTGATCGGGCTGGGCAGAAAACGGATCGCCTTCATCGGAGGTCCGCCGGAGGAGCTGGAGGTCCAGCTTCGTTTCGAAGGATACCAGGAGGCGCTGCTCGCCTCCAAACGGACCGTCGAGCCCGCGCTCGTTGCCTATGGAGATTTTTCCAACACTTCAGGCGCGGTTGCGGTGGAACAGCTTCTTACCACTACACCCGAGCTGGATGCCGTCTTTGTTAACAGTGACCTGATGGCAATCGCCGCGATGGACGTGATCCGCGAGCACGGACGCCGTGTTCCGGAGGATGTGGCTGTGATTGGATATGACGATCTTTCGATCGCCGAGCATAGCAATCCGCCGTTGACGACGGTTCGCCAGAATATTCCCCTGGCAGGGAGGATGCTGGCCGAGAACCTGATCAATTACCTTGAAACGGGAATAGTGACCAATGCCACCATCCCGGTTGAATTGATCATTCGCAAGTCAGCATAAATTCTTTTTGTGCACCAGTGCAACCGGTCGCAAAGTGGATTGCGTGTGGAGCAAACCTCACGAAAGGAGCTTTATGAAAATCCTGTCTGTTGAAACCCAGTCAAACAACCCTTTTGATCTCTCATAAATTTTTTGTCCCTTCGTGCAACCGGTTGCACGGTCGTCTCGCTTACTCTTTGAAAGGAAAACAAAATGATTACAACTTCCAAAACTAATTCATTGGTCTGTGTCGAGGAGATCTGTGAGGAACAGGTCAATCGCTGCCTGGAATGTATCGCCCCTGTCCAACATCAGGTCAATCCCCTCAAAAGGTTCCTGCGCGATCTTTTGATCCACTTCCTGCTTTTCCTGGGGACAGATCGTTGGGAGGAGATGGTCTCGCTTAAAGTGGGCGACTCCCATTACATGATGCGCATGGATGATATTCAGAACCGCTGGCGGCATCAGTAGGCGTTCGTCAGGGCTTATCTGCGGGCGTACTCCACTCCACCCACCGCAGATTAAGTTGACGGGATTGCCCGTAACTTTTCTGACTGGAATACGACCCTTGGGATGAAACCAATTCAAATGGAGAGGCAAACATGAAAGCATTTCAATTTATCCGTGTGGCCATTGTTCTCAGTGGCATCCTCCTCAGCGCATGCTCTGCCGCATCCGCAAGCCAGCCGGTATCCCAGGCGGCCAGTGTCGGGAGCGACAAATCTGTATCCGAGGTCGTGTTTACAGGTGCGATTGAGGGAATGAACGGCGACCAGTGGATCATCAATGGGCAGACGGTCGGGGTCGATCCCTCGACGCTGAGAGACGGTCCCTTTGCGGTGGGTGAAACCGTTAAGGTGGAAGCCCGCGTGGCAGAGGATGGTTCCGTGACTGCCCGGCGGGTCGAATCCTCCTCCGCTACTGCGGCTGCTGCGCCCGTGAATACACCTGAGACCGCTTCCACGCAAGCTCCTTTTGCATCGAACAACCTAGGAAACGACACTGTGGGTACTGTTGAAACTGTGACTGATACGGCCATCACCATCAATGGACAGACCTACACGCTGGTCCCAGGCACAGAGGTGAAGGGAACAGTCACAGCAGGAACGATTGTGAAGCTGCACTTCATCACCAATGCCGATGGAACCTTCACAGCCACGGAACTGATCCCTGCCAACCCGAGCCAGGTCAGCAGTGGCAGTACGAATGACAAATCCAACGGGTCGAGCATGACTGATGATCATTCGTCCACGAGCAGCAGCCCTGATCAATCAGGCGACGACCATGGTGGTGATGACCATTCGAACGCCGAGAGTCATGATGATCCTGGCAGCGGCGGCAGCGCAGGCAACGACGGTAGCAGCCACGGATAATTCTGCGAGACTGATGGATAAAAGTGGGTAGCCCGGGCAGATAAGA
>JBLMZU010000607.1:0-20530 GCA_050258995.1 Bacteroidota bacterium | reverse complement strand
GGAGCAAGTCCATGGCGATAACGGCGTTTAACGCCGTCTGAGCAACAACTGACTGGCAGCCCAGATTATCCATGCACTACAGGGTATCGGCCAGCTGTAAGAGATAGACTAAGAGAGGTGCTCCGTCCTTCCAGCCCCTGACCCACGTCCCGGCGCAGGTCTTGCCGTGCATCTTTTCGCCGAGATGGGCCGGGTCCGGCAGGCAGGCAGCCACCACATCGCGCGGCGCCACCTGGAGCCCTTTTACGTTGATCTTTTCCTTGTTGTCCAGGCCCAGCATACGGAGTGTCTTCAGCACACCAATGAACTGCTCGCCCAGACCGTACTTGAATGTCACCCTCTTCGCCCGGACCCAGCGCGGCACAAGCAGGACCTCTTCATGCTCCACGTTGACTACATCGATCGGGCCGATCTCCGGGAAGTCAAACGTCTCGTGCTCCGAGAAGGGCTCTGTCGTGAACCAGCCTTTGTCCTGCTCCCAGATCACAGGAGGGTTCAGACACTCCTCAATGGTCGTCCAGATCGAGAAATTGGGGGCGAACTCATACCCATCGATCGTAATATTGGCACCATCCCGGATGCCGATCTCATCGATCTCGTCGAAGAGATGGTCCTGGGCATACCGGGCGAACACATCGGCCATGCCGGGCTCCACGCCCATGCCCACGAGTGCCAGCCGGCCTTTTGCCTCCCAGTCTTTTGTCCTTGCGAACTGGTAATCGCCCAGCTTGATGCCTGGATGGTGAAAGGGATCTTCACGATCCGGCTCGGAGAGGGTCATGGCCATATCCATATAGTTGGCCCCCACGCGATAGGCGGCGTCAAAGATCTGTTGATTGAAAACAGGGTCCACCGCATTCATAATCAAATCGACATCATATTTCCGTGCCAGTGCTTCAACGTTCTCCTGTTTGCTGGCATCGATGAATTCTACAGGGAAACGCTCTTCATCCCCCAGTTTCTTTTGTACTTCCTTGGTTCGGTTCAGATTGTAGTCCGCCAGGACCATCTGCTCCACCCAGCTGTGTGGTTTTGCGATCGTGGCAATTGCCTCACCCACCCCTCCGACTCCCACAAGTAGTACTTTCATAGATCCTTTCTCCATTTAGTTTTATAACCCGCGCTGTGCGAGTTAGGATAACAAGTTCAGTGTGCCCACACGGATCGAGCAGGAACAGACTCAAAGTCTGGTGCGACGCGCCTAGAAATAAACCTCCTTCACGATCTTCAAATGCATAAAGGATTCCGATTCGCGCACGCCGTCGATCGTCGATAGTTTCTCAGTGATAAAGCGCAGCAGGTCCTCATGGTCGCGGCAGACGACTTCCGCAAAGATGTCAAACCGGCCGCTGGTGACGATGATATAAATGACTTCATCGAGCCGGGATACTTTTTCCGCAACATCCAGAAGCTTGCTGCCGTCTGCACGAATACCTACCATGGCCATCGTCCGGAAACCCATCCGGACCGGGTTGGTGATGGCAACGATCTTCAGGAATCCCTGGTCCACCAGCCGGCTGTAGCGCTGGCGGATCATGCCGGGCGAAACGCCCAGCTGCTCGGCAATTGTGGTAAAGGCGACCCGCCCATCCTTTCGAAGAGCCTCAATAATCTTAAGATCCGTATCGTCCAGCCCCCCGGCAAATCCATTACCAATTTGTTCTTCCATAAGGACATTTTATAACTATTTGTCATTAAAGTCAATAAATTAGTAACTATATTGCATTATATAACCAAAAATAGTGCTTATTTGAATTAATCTGTCTGCAGAGAAAGAAGAGTTCCCGGCTGCCCTCTCAGCCGGGAACTTACATTCCAGAGCGGTGTTTACTGGCCTTTAACTTCGGTCCAGATCTGATCGTAAAGGGGTGTTGCATCGCCAACATCATCAATGCGGTGGCCATTCTGAATGGCATCTGCCGGCGTATTGGTAATGGGCGAGTTCATGTATGCATCATAGATCTTTCCCAAGGTGGTCGGATTCCCGTTAACATCATTCACCTTCATCTCACTCCCTTTGGCATAGTCGAGGGCAGCCTGGTTCGGGTTGGTATACGGGAAGTCACGCAGCATCATCCAGAAGACATCGCCCTGCATGGTGTAGTTCAACCAGGCATAGGCCGCGTCCGGGTGAGGGGCATCCTTGGGCATGGCCCAGTTATCCTGCCAGAGCATCGCACCTTCCTTGGGATAGACATACTTGATGGCGGGCTTTTCCTGCTGTGCAAGGAAAGCCTCACCCGTCCAGGTCATGCCGAGATCCACATCGCCTGCGATCAGGGCGGTCTTCGGGCTGTCGCTATCGAAAGCCTTGACGCCGGGAACGAGCTTGGCAAGCTTGGCCTTGGCTTCGTCAAGCTGTTTTGGATCCTTGGTGTTGACATCATAGCCAAGCGTCAAAAGGGTGGCACCGATCACTGCCCGCGAGTCGTCCAGCATGATCAGCTTGCCGGCGTATTCCGGCTTCCAGAGATCCTCCCAGGATGTGGGGGCATTCGGTACCGCATCGGAGTTATACACGATCGCATCCGTCCCGGCCTGGTAGGGAATGGTGTATTTGTTGCCCGGATCAAAAGGCAGGTTCAAATAACTGGAATTGAAGTTCTTCAATACAGGCAGCTTGCTTTGATCGAGCTCCTGCAGCAGGCCGGTGCGGATCATCGGGCTGACAATGTAGTCCGTCGGCTGGACGAGATCGTAGGCGGTGCCCCCCGCGGACAGCTTGGCGTACATCTCCTCGTTCGCCGAATATTCATCCCGGTTGACTTTGATCCCATAGACCAGCTCGAAGCATTCCTGCATATCCTGTGGGATATATTCCGTCCAGACAAACAGGTTCAGCTCCTTGGAGGTCACGTCCATTTTGGGATTGGGCTCTGGACACTCGTAGCCGCTGGAAGTAACTTTTTTCTCCCCGCCTGCACTCGTCGCCGGTGGCTGCGACGCTGGCGGCTGTGTCGCTGCAGGCGCCGCGCCTCCTCCACAAGCGGCGAGGATCATGCTGGCGGTCACGAGCAGTGCCAGCACCATCATGATTTTTGACTTGCTCATCTCTTCCTCCTTTAGAAAATCGGTTAACGTTTGGCAACGCGGATCTCAAGATCCACGATATACCCAGGGGGCGTTCCATATTTTGAGAACAATTGCCACTCGGCCTGTTCTCAGTTCAGGATATTAATACTATCGTTGTTCGCGGCTTTGAAGAACCTGCAGCAGCAGGACGGCAACAAACACGGTCAGGATCCAGACGGTGGAAAGTGCATTGACCTGCGGCGTGATGATCCTTCTTAAAAGACCGTAGACGTAGATCGGCAGAGTCGTCGAGCCCGGTCCGTTTGTAAAGAAGGTGATCACGAAATCATCCAGCGATAATGTGAATGCGAGCAGGCCGCCTGCCAGAATTCCGGGCAGGATCATCGGGAAGGTGACCCGCCGGAAGGTGGTCCATTCGTTGGCGCCCAGGTCCATGGCGGCTTCCTCATAGGACTTTTCAAAGCCCTGCAGGCGGGCCATCACAACCAGGGTCACAAAGGGAATGCTGAAGGCAATATGACTTACGATCACGGTCCCGAGGCCCATGCTCAACCGGGAGGCACCGGTCAGGCCCAAGGTATTGTTCAGGATCCCGAAGAGCTGGCTGAAAAGCGTCAGGATGCCAATCCCCATCACAATTTCGGGAATGACGATCGGAATGTAAAGCGAAACCTGGGAAAAGGGCTTCAATTTGAAGTCATAACGCTGGATGGCCAGGGCGGCCATCGTCCCGACGATCGTGGAGACGATGGTGGAGATGATGGCAATCGTAAGTGTGTTTTTTGCCGCGTTGGTGACTTCCCTGTTCTTGGAGAGCTCACAAAACCAGTGGAAGGCGCCGCAAGGGCTGGCCTTCACCAGGCTTCCCTGCATAACCACTCGATCGCTGAACTGCGGGATAAAGCCTTCAAACGTCACATTTGCCCTGGAGGCATTGAAGGAATACAGGATCAGGACGACGATCGGTGCATAGAGAAAGGCGTACACCAGGACAGTTGCAATGATGATGATGGGATGGCGCTTATACGGATTCATGCCACAACAATCTCCTCGCCCAACCCGAATTTCCGCGTGTAGAAATACGTCACGATCAATGTCAGGATCATCAGGATCAGGGAGGCTGCGCTTCCGAAGGTCGGGTCGCGCGCATCCAGGAACTGTCTTTGAATAAGGTTCCCCACCAGGATGACCTGCCGCCCTCCCAGGATGTCTGACACAATAAATGTTCCCATGACCGGGATGAAGACCAGGATGGTCCCTGCCACCACACCAGGCATGGAAAGTGGAAGAGTCACCCGCCAGAACGTCTTAAGACCGTTGGCGCCTAGGTCCGCCGCAGCTTCATACAGGGAAGGCTCGATCTTCTCCAGCGAGGTGTAGATCGGCAGGATCATGAACGGCAGGAACTCATAAACCATTCCCACCAGCACCGCCCCCGGCGTGTAAAGCATGTTCAGCGGCTCGAACGGGATGTGAAGAAGATGTGCGAGAGCCCCTAGGATGATATTGATCGCCCCCTCCTTGCGCAGGAGCATCATCCACGCATACACCCGGATGACGAAGTTGGTCCATAACGGGATCAGCACCATGAACAGGTAGGTATTCCGCCGTCTCGGGTTGGCGCGTGCAATAAAATATGCCAGGGGGTATGCCAAGCCGATCACCCAGACCGTAGTATTGAAGGCCAGTGCAAGGGAGCGCCACAGGATCTGGGCATACAACGGATTGAAACAGGCCGATGCACCGCTGGCACAACTCGTGTCGTAGCCCAGCAGGCGGATATAGTTGGCAAGCGAGAAGGAGTAAATCACCTCCCCATCCGGGCTGCGCTTGCCGAAGGAGACTACGAGCGTTAAAAGCAGAGGGATGATCAGCAGCGCCAGCATCCACAACATCGTGGGCGAGGCAAGCAGGGTGCCCTGTGCCGATTTGTTTTCACGGAGTCTTTTAAGCATGGGGGCCTCAGTCCTTTTTCAACACGAGCACGTTTTCGGGCATCATGACCAGTGTAACCGGCTGTCCAACCGTATAAAAAGAGCCGGGATCCAGCCGCGAGATGCGGTTCTGCTCGAAGATCTTGAGCTTCTTTCCACGCACGTTCGCAAAGACATGGGTGTCGGTGCCAATATAAACCGTGTTGATCACTTCGCCGGTCAATGTATCCTGGCCGGCGGGCTTGTCGGCAATATGGATTTTCTCGGGACGAATCGAGACCGTAACTTCCTCGCCGTTCACCAGGCCCTGCGATACTGGAAGACCGTATAACTCCACGTCCCATTCCGGGATGTAAACGCACGCCTCCCTCCCGGACAGGGATTTGATCCTGCCTTCGAGGAAGTTGGACTCACCGATGAAGTCTGCCACAAACCGGTTGGCAGGTCTTTCATAGATCTCCACAGGCGTGCCCATCTGCTGGACTTTGCCCCGGCTCATGACGGCGATGCGATCTGACATGGTCATCGCCTCCTCCTGGTCATGAGTCACGTATATAAATGTAATGCCAAGCTGCTGTTGAAGAGCCTTGAGCTCCAGCTGCATTTCCTTGCGCAGCTTGAGATCCAGTGCGCCGAGGGGCTCATCGAGGAGAAGCACGTCCGGCACCTTAACCAGCGCCCGGGCCACGGCGACACGCTGCTGCTGTCCGCCGGAAAGCTGCTTGGGCTTGCGGCGCTCCAGGCCGGTGAGTTGCACCATCTCGAGGGCACGCTTGACTCGTTTCTCGATCTCGTTCTTGTCAGCCTTCTCCATCTCCAGGCCAAACGCCACGTTCTGGTAGACGGTCATGTGCTGGAAGAGCGCGTAACTCTGAAAAACCGTATTGACTTTGCGCTGGAAGGGAGGCGTGTGCCCCATCGGGTTGCCCTCGATGTACACTTCTCCTTCCGTGGGCCATTCAAAACCTGCGATCATGCGCAGGGAGGTTGTCTTTCCGCACCCGGAGGACCCCAGCATGGAGAAGAACTCGCCGTTCTTGATCTGCATGGTCACATGATCGACGGCATTCAGCTGATTTCCCTCCGGCGTAATGAATTGTTTGACAACATCGCGCAGCTCTACTGCAAACTCATTTGCCATCTATGTTCTCCTCAAAGTCGGTTTCCTTGATTTTATTCAAGTTTCGCACCACTGCAAGGTCAATCAAACACATGTGGTGGAAACAGATTACATGGTCTTCGCCACCACACCAACTGCATCGCTCAAGCGGTTCAGCCCTTCATCGATCTCCTGCTGAGAAATGATCAGAGGCGGCTCAATGCGGATGGTCTGGGCGCTGGTCAGCGTGCCCGCCACCAGGACGCCGCGCTTGAACAGTTCGGCTGCGACCTTGTAGCCAATGTCCGGTGTGTGGAAATGCTGGCCGATCAGTAGTCCCTTGCCGGTCACCTTTTGATAGATTTGGGGAAACTCCTCGGCCAGGTCGCAAACCTTTTCGATGAGATAGCTGCCCTTCACCGCCGCGCCCTCCCAGAGCCGGTCGCGAAGCGTGATGTTGATCGAGGCGATCCCCGCCGCACAGGCCAGAGCTCCGCCGCCGGTCGTGGTCGTATGCATGAACGGGTTGGGATACATCATCGGCTTGAAGATCTCTTCGGTTGTCGTCACCGCGCTGACGGGCATCACCCCGCCGCCCAGGGATTTCGCCGTCGCCAAAATATCGGGAGTTACATCCCAATGGTTTACGCCCCATAATTGTCCCGTCCTGCCCATGCCCGTTTGCACTTCATCGGCGATCAGAAGCGCGCCATATTTCCTGGTTGCGGCGCGCACTCTCGGCCAGAAATCATCCGGCGGGACGATCCCACCCGCCTCGCCTTGAATGGGCTCGAACAAGACGCCTGCGACCCCGATCCCCACCTTTTCGCAAATTTCAAGCTGTTTTTCAACCGCCTCCGCGTCCCCAAATGGGACGTGATACACCTGCCCGCCATACAGCGTACCCATCGGCTGGCGATAATCCGCCTTGCCCATCATCGACAGCGACCCCATTGTCTTGCCATGAAAGCCTTTCAGGGCGACAATAAATGCCGTTCTCCCGGTATAAAGTTTGGCAATTTTGATCGATGCTTCAATTGCTTCCGTGCCGCTTGCCGCAAACCAGGAGTATTTCAGATCGCCCGGCGTGATCTCCGCCATCAGCTTCGCCAGGACCCCGCGCAAGGGATCGATCAATTCCTGGCTCGGCATGGGGCTGCGCCTGACCTGTGCGATCACCGCTTCGACCACTTCCGGATGGCACCAGCCCAGGTCCATCATGCCATAGCCGCCCAGCCAGTCGATGTATTTGCGACCCATGACATCGGTGAAGGCCGAGCCATTCCCGGACCATTCCACAGAAGCCCAGTCACCAGCCTCCGTTACCGATTTGCGGTATTCCAGCCAGCCGCGATTGAAATGCTCGGCAAAATTCTGGGTGGATTGTTCGATGATCCATTTCGCCTGGGTCTCGTCTGGAAAATTTTCCTGCCTGATGATGTCCAGCCATTGCGATGAATAGGCTAATGCATTGTTGTAATCGCTCATAAATCCTCAAAACCAAGATTTGGATGCTCGTGCAGCCTTTCGCTCTTCCTTATACGGGTCTCTCGTAACTCTAAAATTTCCTCGTCCATTCTTTCGGCCATCGTTCGACCACAACCTTCTTCTGGGTAAAGAATTCCACTGCGTCCATACCCTGGCCGTGCATGTCGCCAAAGAACGACTCCTTCCAGCCGCTGAAGGGGAAGAAGGCCATTGGCGCTGCCACTCCGATGTTGATTCCGATATTCCCGGCCTCGGCTTCGTAGCGGAATTTGCGCGCCGCCGATCCGCTGGAGGTGAACAGGCTGGCCTGGTTGCCATACTGGCCGCTGTTAACCAGGTCGATGGCTTCATCCACGGTGTTGACGTGCATCAAGCTGAGCACCGGTCCAAAGATCTCGGTTTTGGCGATCTGGCTGCCACGCGGGACATCTACCAGGATGGTGGGACGGACAAAGCTGCCGCCCTCGTATCCCTGGATTGCCGTTCCGCGACCATCCACTGGGACAGTGGCTCCTTCCCGGACACCGAGTCCGATCAGCGACTCGACCCTGGCCTTTGCGGCCGCATTGATAACCGGCCCCATCTGGACGCCGGCATCCAAGCCATATCCGACCACGCGGGTCGAAGCCGCATCACAGATCAGTTCCGTGAACATGTTGCGCGCTTCGGCAACCGTCACGGCAAAGGAGACCGCCAGGCAGCGCTGTCCCGCGCATCCAAAGGCGGAGTCGGCCACGATCTTGGTCGCCATCTCCATATCCGCATCCGGCAGCACAATGACAGGGTTCTTGGCCCCGCCCTGCGCCTGAACGCGCTTGCCGTGCGCAGCGGCCGTCGCGTAAATGTATTTTGCAGTGTTGGTGGATCCGACAAAGGTGATCGCCCGGATGGCCGGATGCTCGAGAATCCCATCCACCGCTTCCTTGGCGCCATTGACCAGGTTCACCACGCCCTTCGGGAATCCGACCTGGTCGATGAGCTTCATAATGAACTGCATGGTCGTCGGCACTTTTTCGGAGGGCTTGATTATGTAGGTGTTACCTGTGGCAAGGGCGTAGGGCAGATACCAGAAGGGGATCATGCCGGGGAAATTGAACGGGGCGATCGTCGCACACACCCCAAGCGGCTGGCGGATCATGATCTCGTCGATGCCTGGCGCGATATCCTCAACGATCTCCCCCTTGCTCATCATCGGCATGCCGCAGGCCACTTCCACATTCTCGTAGGCGCGGACCATTTCAGCCTTTGCTTCCTCGAAAGTTTTGCCACACTCATTGGTGATCAGCTTTGCGATCTCATCCCCGTTCGCGCGCAGCAGCTCTCGCAGCTTGAAGAGATACTGCACCCGATCCTGGACCGGCGTCCGCCGCCAGCCCGGGAAGGCCTCACTGGCAGCCTTTGCCGCGGCATCGACCGCATCCCTTCCGGACAGGGGCGTCCTGGCGATCACCTGCCCGGTCGCCGGATTGATGACGTCGAAACATTCTGACACTTCGGGCTTTACCCATTCGCCGTTGATGTAGTTTAGGATTTCCATGAGTTCTCCGCGAGCACTATTCGAATATCGAATTACGAAACCTGCTTATCCATCAATTCTGCCAGTCCCTCATCGATCAGGTTCAGGCCTTCGTCCAGCTGCTCCTCTGTGATCACCAGCGGCGGCACAACGAACAGGATATTTTTGAAATTGAAGACATATACACCATGAGAGATCAGGAAATTCTTGAGCGGGGTGATATCCATCGGCTCCTTGGTCTCGCGGTTCTTCACCAGCTCGAGGGCGGAGAACATGCCAATGTAGCGGACGTCCCCCACGGAGGGGTGCTTGGCCTTCATTTCCTCCAGGCATTCGCCCAGGTGCCTGCCAACTTTTTTGGCATTCTCGAAGATCTTATCCTCTTCATATGCTTCGATGGTTGCCAGGGCAGCCGCACAGGCCAGTGCGTGTCCATTGTAGGTCAGCCCGGCGTACAAAACCTTGTCATCGAAGAACTGGGCGATCTTCTCGCTTACAATGACCGCACCCAGAGGGACATACCCGGAGGTAATCCCCTTGGCGGTCGTGATGATGTCGGGCACAACATTCCAGTTGTCCACCGCGAACCACTCACCAGTGCGGCCCCAGCCGCTCATGACCTCATCCGAGACCAGCAGGATGCCGTATTTATCACAAATTTCCCGCAGGCGCGGCCAGTAATCATCCGGTGGAACGATCAGGCCGTTCGTGCCGGTCACCCCCTCCAGGAAGATGGCGGCGATCTGGTCGGGGCCTTCGTGCTCGATCACCTCCTCCACGTGCCTGATGCACTCACGATGACAGGTCTCCCGAGTCCAGCCGAACGGACAGCGGTAGCAGTACGGGTCCAGAAAATGGACAACCCCCGAGATCGCCGGCTCGGCGGGCAGGCGGCGGTAATCCCCGGTCAGGGACAACGCGCCGAGCGTCGCGCCATGATAGGAGCGATAGCGCGCCAGGATCTTGTGGCGTCCCGTGTAGAAGCGGGCAATCTTGATCGCGTTCTCATTTGCCTCCGCGCCGCCCAGGGTAAAAAAGGTCTTCTTTAAATCCCCCGGCGTGATCTCCGCCAGCTTCTTCCCAAGCAGACCGCGCGGCTCGGTGGCCATCCCGGGCGCGGCAAATGTCAATTTGGCGGCCTGCTCCTGAATCCCTTTCACCACTTTGGGATGCTGATGCCCCACGTTGGTATTGACCAGTTGGGAGGCGAAATCGAGATAACGCTTGCCATCGCTATCCCAGAAGTAGACACCTTCCGCCCGATCCAGGGGAATCGGATTTACCTGTCCCTGGTTGGACCAGGAGTAAAAGGTATATTCCTTGTTGAGGTCGACGATCTCTTTTGAGGTTAGTTTTGACATAGAGTCTCCGTGGGTTGATAAGTACGCAGGTGGACATGGAAACAGGTATACAAGGTCACCTGTATACCTGTTTCCTTTTACTTCTTAACATCCTTCACGATCTCCGCAAACACATTTAGCGTTTGATCGATATCCGCTTCGCTGTGGGAATAGCACAGGAACCAGGGCTCACGGGCGTCGTGATCGGGCATGACACCGCACTCGATGGCTTTTGCAGCTACTTTAAGATACAGTTCATGGTCGCTTTTCGCCCAATCCCGCTGGCAGGTCACGGCCTCCACACCCAGCGAGTAGGAGAACATTGCCGGGTAGCCTGTCATGACGACAGGAATATTATTCTCTTCGAAGATCTCCTTTAGTCCGTCCATCAGGCGCTGTCCGCGCCGGGCAATGGTGTTGAGGATCGGCTGGGATTTCAACAGGCTCAAAGTGGCGTATGCACCGGCCACACCTGGCTTGTTATTGGTATAGGTGCCACCCTGCGCCACCCCCTGCCCGATAATGGACATGATCTCCTTTTTGCCGCCGAACGCAGCCACGGGATAACCATTGCCAAGGGCTTTGGCGTAGGTCGCCAGATCCGGCTGGATGCCGTAATATTCCTGTGCGCCGCCATTCGCAATGCGGAAGCCGGTCTTGACCTCATCCAGGATGAACACACATCCATACTCCTCCGTCCTTTTGCGGATCAGCTCGAGGAAGCCATCCTGGGGGTTGATCGCCGCGCAGTTTCCCTGGCACGGCTCGGTGATCACAGCCGCGATCTGTTCACCGTACGAGCGCATGACCCGTTCAAAACCTTCGAAATCGTTAAAGGAAAGAGTAATGATGAATTCTCGCATGGATTTCGGGATCCCGGATGAAGCCGGCACCGGGATGGGGCTGCGCCGGTTCCCATACGCCTCCACGGGGGCATAGGTGGACCACAAGGTGTGGTCATGGAAACCATGATAATTGCCTTCAAATTTAAGGATGAGGTCGCGTCCTGTATAGGCGCGCGCCACCCGGATGGCATGCATGGTCGCCTCGGTGCCCGAACAGGCCAGGCGGACCATCTCCACCCCAGGCGCCATCTCAACGATCATTTCAGCGACCGCCACTTCGAGCTCCCCCGTCATGGCAAAGAGAATTCCCTTTTGGATCTCCTCGATGACTTTCTGATCCACTTCATCATAAGAGTGGCCAAGAATGATGGGACCGAACGCCATGCGATAATCGATATACTTTCTACCGTCCACATCCCATAAATAGGCGCCTTTCGCTTTTTCGACGTAGGGAGTGATTCCCTCCCCCCAGTAGCGAAAATTGGAATTTACGCCAAGCGGCATGACATTCCGGGCGCGCTTCTGTAACTCGTGCGTCTGTGAACCAAACATATTCCTCCTGAGGCAATACCGTTATTTATTTGTGGATGTTTCTCGATCGGAGATCTCCCGCGCGATTCTTTCCGGGACACGCCAGTGATAGACATCCTTGATCACAAGGGGCACAATGGACGTGGTGGTCTTTCGAACACCGGGAACTTTGCGAACCACTTCGGTTACGAACTGATAAATTTCGGCTGTATCTTTTGCTACGATTTGAATGCTTACATCTGACTCCCCAATTCCACAGGCGACATAACTGACATTGTCGTACTCGGCCAGCTTCCGGGCCACTTCGATGATCCGGTCTGATTCGACCTCCAACCAGACATCAGCGATTGTCGTCAGGCCAAACGCCTGGGGCTTGGCAACTGCGCTGACACTGATGATACCCTCATCCACCATCCGGTCGATGCGGTAGCGAACAGCCCGTTCTGAGATATCCCCAATACGGCGTGCCACCTCGGAGGCGGGCATTCGACCGTCGTCCAGTAGCAAATTGACAATTTTTACGTCTATTTTGTCGAAATTATACATAATTTTATCTATATTCTTCCGAAAACGACATTGCCCGCAAATATACTCGAAAAAACCTTCGCACGTCAAGACCCAATTTCTGAAAGGACAGGCCTTCTGCCAATCAAGCAGCAGAGATGCTCCCTCCATTGATCTTTAACGAACCTTTATAACTTCTCTGGAATTATTTCGATGTAAGACAACACTCCCCCATCCAGTCAGAACTATGGATTAATCCAAAGTTTTTTCGCATGCTTACATTCAACAATCAGACACTCTTCCTACATATTTGAAACAGATTTCACATTGACTGTCAGCAACCGAACAGGTATAATTAACTCTTGGCATTATTTCAAACCAGTAGGAGATAATTATGACAACACCAGATATTGCACCGGTAACGCTTGAGCCGAAAACAAAATTAAGCGGAAAAGTTTTGAAGACCACCCTGGCAGGGGCACTGGTGGATGTTGGGCAACCCCTCCCCGGTGTCATTCACATTTCTCAACTAAGCACCGAACCCGTAAATAAAGTGGAAGATGTTGTTAAGGAAGGTCAGCTTGTGGATGTGTGGGTTCGCCGCGTAAAGAAGGATCGCATTGAGCTGACGATGATCCAGCCTCTGGCGCTCGAATGGAAGGAAATTGAGCCGGACATGGTCGTAAAAGGCAAAGTCGTGCGCATCGAGCCGTATGGCGCGTTCGTGGACATTGGTGCTGAGCGACCGGGCATGGTCCATGTCAGCGAGCTGGCCCATGGTTACATCAAGACCCCCAACGAAATCGTCAAGGAAGGCGACGAAGTCGAAGCCAAGGTCCTGGATGTAAATCGCAAGAAGAAACAGATCAAGCTCAGCATGAAGGCCCTGGAGCCCGAGGTCGAAGAGTTCAAGCCCGCCAAGAAAGAAAACAAGAAGGCCGGCAAGCGCGGTTCCAAGAGAAATGAGTTTGAAGGTGAAGTGCAGGAAGAAGCCAACAAGGAACCTGAACTGACTGTGTTCCAGATGGCCTGGCAGGAAGCACTTAACAAAGAAAATGCAAAAAAGGCATAT
Organism: Bacteroidota bacterium; assembly: GCA_050258995.1. Classification (GTDB taxonomy): domain Bacteria; phylum Chloroflexota; class Anaerolineae; order Anaerolineales; family Villigracilaceae; genus Defluviilinea. The sequence goes on along the minus strand of JBLMZU010000607.1, from coordinate 7,168 downwards.
AAGGTGAAGAGATCGAAAACCAGCACCTCCAAGGAACAGGAAGAAATCCTCGATCGCACACTGCAAAAGAGACTGCCCACGGGCGGATAAGTTCCAGAACAAAAAACAGCCGGAAATCCCGGCTGTTTTTATTTATAACGGAACCGGCTCAATCAATCCGCTGTGTTCCTCCCTGGAATCGGAGCCGAATCCATATCTGCGCTGCGGAAAATATGCCACATGCATTAATCGAGCTGCCGGGCACTGTCCAATTCTTTCAGGAATTTTTCCCGGTTGGCGGAACGGGCCGTCTTGCCGCTGGAGGTCTTGAGGATCCATTTGGGACCCACCACTTTGACATGCCGGAGCGCGACCGCGGAATTCCTGGTGACATGCATACGCAAAGCATCCGCGATTCTCTGTTGTTCGGCCGGATCTTCCGAGTCGACCTCGGCAATAATGACGACTTCCTCCGTCCCTTCCTCCTCGTCGAAAATGCCAAATGCAACGGAACGTCCTGCGTGCACGCCGGGGACTTCATAGCTCAGCGTTTCCAGGTCCTGAGGGTACACATTCTTTCCCCCCACAATGATCATATCCTTTTTGCGGCCGGAAACGAACAGCTCCCCCTCGCGCACAAATCCATAATCGCCGGTCAGATACCAGCCATTTCGGAAGGCGGTCTCGGTGAGATCGGGACGATTGTAATAACCGCTGAGCAGGCAGTTGCTTTTCAGCGCAACTTCGCCGATCGCACCTTCGGGCAGATCGTTGCCGTTCTCATCCAGAACGCGGATCTGCACATTGTCCAGGGGATAGCCGGAGGACATCATTTTCATGGAGGGACGGTCGTCCAGAGGGGCTCTTGCCACGCGCTCCGCCATGAATGCATCCCGGTCGATCTCGACGACGAGGGGCTCGCCGTCCAAACGGCTCTGGGTGACCCCGAAGACATTTTCTGCCATCGCATAACTGGTCTGCAGGGCATTCCATTTCAGGCCATATTTCTGGAAATACTCGTAAAAGGCACGGTGACTCTCCCAGCGCACCGGCTCGGAACAGTTGATCACAGCCCGCAGCGAGGACAGGTCCACCCTCTCCATGTGACGGTCGCGGATCTTCTGGGCGCAGAAATTGTACGCAAAGTTGGGAAGCCAGACCAGCGTGCCCCGGTATTTCGAGACCGATTGCATCAGCCGGTACGGCGCCCGCACCCAATCGAACGGCGACATCAAAACAAGGTGGACGCCAGAAAGGATCGGCATCAAAAAACCGGCAATCAGGCCCATGTCATGGTAAAGCGGAAGCCAGGAAGTGATCACATCGTTTTCAATTAATTGAAGCGATCCTGCATATGCATCCAGCTGATTGAAGACAGCCTGGTGCGAAAGCACAACCCCTTTTTGCAATCCCGTGGTCCCGGACGAATGCTGGAGCAGGACAATATCGTTAGGGGTGCGCCCGAACCCGTGTAGAGAATCGAAATCCAAATCTGCCTGCGGCTCGATCTGGCTGGTCAGGATCACCGTCCGGACCGAGTCCCCGGCGTGCAGCGCTGCTCGCACGTCGGCTTCGAACTCCGGGTAGGTGACAATCGCCGTCGGCTTTGTGACCGAGATCAGGGAGGCCAGGTCCGCCCGATAACGTTCGGGCGCCAGCTTTTCGGTCAGGAACGGCATGATGGACGGTATTGCCCCATGTAGGATCGAACCCCAGAAGGAATACAGTAGTTCCTCGCTGTGCTGCAGGATGAGGACAACCACTTCCCCGGGCTGGATCCGCTCGCGGGCAAGAGTCCTAGCAAAAGCACTGGCTCCTTGCAAGAGCTGGTCGTACGTTAATGAGACATCCTCCCGGCCTGCAAACTGCAGAGTAACGGCAACCCGGTTGGGGGTCCGGTTGTGAAGCGCTCTCAGTCTTTCAGGGACAATCGTCATTTGCGGGATTCGATCAGGGCGGCGAGCTGGCTCAGGTTGTCGAAGGTATTGGCATTCAGCTCGGTGTCTTCGATGCGCACGCCGTAGGTATCCTCCACAAAAAGGGCAAGATCCATCAGGCTGAAGGAATCGATCAGTCCGCTTGAGATCAAGGCCTCATCCGGCGAAATCCTTCGGTTCGGCTGCTTGAGGATTTTTGTGGCAACATACTGTTCAAGGCCAGGGATAATGGTTTCATTCATGGAATTGTTCTCCTCGGTTTAGGGGCAGGCAATTTTCTGTAAAGCGGGATCGATCTGCCCGATCAAGAGACGTTCTCCTTCGGCAGTGACGTGCATGCCGGCATCATAAAAAGCGTTATCGGGGACGGCGTTCCAAAGATCCAGATAATTCCAATGGGATTGCTGAGCCCGTAAAGCAAGTGCATTCCGATACTGGTCAAACGCCCAGCGAGGGTAGGCTTCATTGTAACGGATATCGCTGTTCTGCCCGGTAGCGATAAAGATCGGCTCGTTTACGATCAGCATGGGAACAGATTGGGCCATGGCATGACCGGCCGCCAGGGCATTGAACATCATTTTATTGCTCAAATTCTTGCCGGGCTCGATCCCTCGATACAGGGGGTCCGCCTCCACATCCTGGGAGAGGAACCGGCTTTTTATCGAAACCTTTTTGTCCTGCCCGCTGGCCGTCCACAGTATCCCGAGTACTTGAAGCTTGAGTGCGCGTGCCAGATCGGACCTTTTGCCTAGAAGTGTCCTATCGTAAAAAGAGGGCGGTTGAAGGATCTCCTCATCGCCTGCAGCAAGTGGAATGTTATATGTCGTCAAAACCTTCGCTGCCCGCTCACGATTTGCCGCGATGAAGGGACTGAGCCGCTTGGGAATCAAGGTATTGAGGGTAACAAACCAGACGATCATGTCCGGCTGATATTCCATGGCTTTATCCAGAATAATCATATCCTTCACCACGGAAGGATGAGGGTAGCCAAGGTTATAAAACTTCAGTTTCCGTCCGTCACACTGAAGGTGCAGTGCATTCCATTGCTCCGAGATCGTATCGCTGACGGAAGACTTTTCGCCCCAGACCGACGAGTCACCGATCAACACCACCCGATATTCATCGGGCTGCTTGGGCAGCGAGATGACATGCGAGGCGGTCATCACATCCAAATTATCCACCATGACCACGTTGGGATCCTCTGCACTCCCAAAGGGGAAGCGAACCCGCCCGGGAAAGGCAATATTGTAGGCTGATAGACCACCAAGCGAAGGGTCGACCAAACCGTAAAGTAGGTTGATCACAATAAAAAGGAGCAGGGCCTTCCCAAGGACACGCAGCGGGTTAATTTCCTGCCTCATGGAGCCACCCCGAACAGTTTCTGGAATGCCAGCCAGGTCAGAGAGGGCGTGGGCAGCATAAAGAAGAGCCAGCCGAGGGAAACGTAGTTAAAGGTAAGGATCGGGTTCAGATACTTGAGAGCAGCCTGGGCTGCATGCGGCATCCGCTCAGCCGGGAGACGGTCTCGCACCAGGTTACTCCACCGATTCTGGAGAAACAGCCCCACCCCATGCCACAATCCCCAGAAGAGGAAATTGATCGTGATCCCATGCCATAAGCCGATCAGGACCATGGTGGTGACCTGGGTAATCAGGATGATCAGATAGGATGGCAGTTTCCTTGAGCTGGAACGCAAGGCCCGCGTCACGGGATTGAAATAGTAGGAGCGGAACCACTGCGTCAGGGTCATGTGCCAGGCGCTCCAGAAATGGGTTAAGTTCGGTTTCAAATAAGGCGCATTGAAATTCTCAGGCAGCCGGACGCCGAGAAACCTGCCAAGTCCAATGGCGATGTCCGTATAGCCGCTAAAATCGAAATAGATCTGAAGCGAATAGGCATACAGCAAAACCCACAGCCAGGCTGTGGATTGGATATCGGTCACAAAGGTCTGGTTCAACGCAATCCAAGCCAGGCCATCTGCCAGCACGAATTTCTTGAACAGCCCGATAAAGAAACGCTCACCGCCATCCAGCCATCCCTGGCGGTCCAGCAGCACGGGTTGTTCCAGATCGCGGGCAAAACGCTCATAGCGGTCAATGGGACCGGCCACAAAGGCAGGGAAAAAGATGATGTAATTGAGAAACCCTGCCAGAGGCATGGGAGCCAGCCGTCCTGCCATCCGATCGAAAATCGTGTGCAGGAGGCGAAAGACGACATAGGAGAAGCCCAGCCACAAAAAGGGAGTGCGCGTCTCAGGGAGTTCCTGTCCGCGCAGGCTCAGCATCGATTCATACATGCCATTCAACGCAAACGGCAGCCGGGTGATCGCCAACAAGATAATAAGAACAATACTCAGGGAAATATAGCGCCAGCGGCGGTCCTCACCCCTATGCAGAAGCGGCAGGGCGGGAGAAAGGATCATGGCGACTGTGAGTCCCACCAGCAGCAGATTGGGAGTCTCTGTAATAAACACCTGTTCCAGGTGAAGATAGCGGTTCATCCCCATTACAAGGGCTACACATGCCAAAACCAGCAGAGCCGGCAAATTTCTTCTCCAGGTCTGCTCCCGGGAGGAGAAGATGAACCACCAGGAGAATACGACGACCAACAGCGTAAATGTGGGGAACCAAAAGGTAAGATTGACCTGCGATTGGACCGGCTGGAGCCAGTATACAGCCAACGCGCTCACAGCCAGCAAGGCCAGGGCTCTCCCCTTCTTCAATTGCCCCACGAGAATGGCAATCAGTGCCAGGATGAAGATCTGCGTGATGCCCATCTAGAATCCCTGATAGATCCAGGTGGGGGAGGCATCCGCCGTGAAGATGACGAGCAGGATCAGGATCAGGCAGAGCAGGACGGCCAATAGATTTTCTTTGGTGAAAAGGCTGCGACGAATCTTGTGCATGGGGTACCCCTCAGGGAGCCTGGCGCAAATAGCTCTCCATAAACTCGTTCAGATTCCCGTCCAGGACCGCCTGGGTGTTGCCGGTCTCATGGTCGGTGCGATGATCCTTGACCATCTGATAGGGATGCAGCACATAAGAACGGATCTGGCTGCCCCATTCCGCCTTGGTGTATTCGCCCCGCAAGACCGCACGCTCCTCCTCTTTTTCGGCCTGTTTGAGCTCCAACAAACGGGCGCGCAGGATCCGCATGGCGAACTCGCGGTTCTGGGTCTGCGAGCGCTCGTTTTGACAGGTGACGACGATCCCGGTCGGGAGATGGGTGATGCGTACGGCCGTCGCATTCTTTTGGACGTTCTGCCCGCCTGCCCCGGAGGAGCGGAAAACATCCAATTTGATGTCGCCAGGATCGATCTCGATCTCGGCGTCATCCATGGCAACCTGGGGCAGGACTTCCACAAGGGCAAAGGAGGTATGCCGGCGATGCGCGGCATCGAAGGGGGAAAGCCTCACCAGGCGATGAACGCCCTTTTCAGAGCGCAAATAGCCAAAGGCATATTCGCCATCTACGGCGATCGTTACACTCTTGATGCCCGCCTCTTCGCCCTCGGTCAGATCGAGTATCTCTGCCTGGTAGCCCTGGGCCTCCGCCCAGCGTAAATACATGCGCTCCAGCATGGCCGCCCAGTCCTGGGAATCGGTACCCCCGGCGCCGGCATGAATGGCAAGAATGGCAGAGTCACGGTCGTATTTGCCGGAGAGCATGGCAGTAAACGCGCGCTTTTCGAGCTCGCTTTCGATGGCGGAGATTTCCGCTTCAAGATCAGGCCGCATACTCTCGTCGTCCAGCTGCGCCAGCTCCACCGCGTCGTGCACGCGGCGGGAGAAGGCATCCCAGGATTCCACCTCGGATTTGAGATTATTGTATTGCTTCATGACCTGCTGGGCCTGAGATGGATTCCCCCAGAAATCAGGCGCTTCTATTTCTTTTTGAAGTTCGGTAATTTTGGCTTCCTTGGTGGGGAAGTCAAAGACGCTCCAGAAGCTGGTCGATCAGCTCTTGAGATGGTTTGAGTCGGTTCAATAGGTCCTGCATCATTCCTCCAATATCTAGGAGCCAAGGATACCGCGAACAAAAGAGTCCGGGTCGAACGGAAGCAGGTCATCCGGCTTTTCGCCGAGACCCACGTATAAGATCGGAAGCCGCAGCTCATTCTGGATGGCAAAGGCCATACCGCCGCGGGCAGAGGAATCAAGCTTGGAGATGATCACCCCAGTCACCCCGACAGCTTCTTTAAAAGCCTTGGCCTGCTGCAGTGCATTCTGGCCTGTGGTCGCATCAAGCACAAGCCAGACGGCATGTGGAGCGCCCGGAAGTGCCTTGCCGACGACGCGGTTCACTTTTTTCAGCTCTTCCATCAAATTGAACCGGGTATGCAAACGGCCCGCGGTATCGACAATGACCAGGTCGGTATGCCGCGAGATACCGGATTGTACGGCGTTGAACGCCACCGCGCCAGGATCCGATTCGGGCGCACCCGAGACGACATCCACACCGAGGCGGTCGCCCCACACCTGGAGCTGGTCCACGGCCGCGGCCCGGAAGGTGTCCGCTGCCCCGAAGAGCATGGTCTTTCCCTCCGCCTGGTAGCGCTGTGCCAGCTTGGCAATGGTGGTCGTCTTGCCGGAACCGTTGACCCCCACAACCAGGATCACAGACGGCTTTTCGGTCCAGCGGGGAGGCGAGGCTTTATCGAGGCGCAATAACAATTCGTTCTGGAGCGCCTTCGAAAGCTGGTCGGAGCGCGTCAGGCCTTCGTCCCGGACGACGCGTTTCATGGAATCAATGATCTCTGCCGTGGTGTCAATTCCCAGATCGGCTTGAATTAAAAGCGCTTCCAGATCATCCCAGGTCTCCTGGGTGATCTCGGTTGCGCCGAATAAGGTTGCGATCTGCCCAAATGCTGCTTTACTGGATTTGGATAGCCCGCTTCTCCACTTGGAAAAAAGGTCAGTCATGACGGGCGATTATAACATGTGTCAATTTGTGTTATACTCATTTTTCGATTGCGGGCAAATTCAACCCACTGTTTGCCAGAAAACCAAGTAAAGGTAGAACTAAAAGGTATTTGACCATGTCCAATGAACCAATCCATGTTACGGATGCCGCCTTCGAACAGACCGTTCTGCAGTCCCCCCTTCCGGTGATCGTTGATTTTTGGGCGCCTTGGTGCAACCCCTGCAAAATGGTTGCCCCCATTCTTGACAAGCTTGCCGTTGAATATGAAGGCAAGATCGTGATCGCCAAGGTGAACACAGACGAGAACCCGGAATGGATGATGAAATATG
>JBLMZU010000606.1:0-2936 GCA_050258995.1 Bacteroidota bacterium | reverse complement strand
GGACAGTGTTCAGATTTCGCTGTGCCAGTGGGCAGGAGGCATGGTAAGAAACTCGATTCCCCTCTGCATCTGCCAATTAAATTGTTCCCTGCTATGGAAACGCAGCACAATATGCATGTATTGCCTGCTGCCGAATAATTGGCGCAGTTTAACATTTCATCATTAATTGTCTCTTAAAGTAGACTAAACAATTTCTGAAATTGCGGCTTGCCCTGTTTCTGCAATTCTCCAAAACCCTTGCCTGGGACGGATTTCCTTGACGCTCCATTTTCAAAAGCGTATAATCCCAGCTATTCAGGAGTAGTAAGCGTATGGGAACCTGATAGAGAAGGGTGCAGTTGGTGGAAGCACCCCCAGGGAAGCAGCGTTGAAGTCGCCTGATGATGGATCTGCCGAAGAAATCCTTGTGAAACTAGAACGGCACGGGATTGCCCGTTACAGCAAGGACCGGTGCTGGCCGGTCATAAGAGCGTTGATCTAACCCTTGGTGCCCTTTGTGGTCAGATCAATGAAATGAGGTGGTACCGCGGAGCGCATGCTTCGTCCTCTTCTGGACGAGGCGTTTTTATTTAATCCGGAGAACCGATGGACACAAAGCAGATCATCCAATCTCAATATATTTCTGCACTGGCCATGCTTAAGCAGGTCATTGTTCTATGCCCGGCGGCATTCTGGGATGCCCCGGGCAATCAGGATGAATTCTGGAGAAAGTCCTATCACGCGCTGTTCTACACACACCTGTATCTGCAGAGTTCTGAAAAGGACTTTATCCCCTGGGAAAAGCATCACGACCCGGATGGCAGCATGCCATTCACAAAACCGGAAGTGCTTGAATATTTTTCCCTTGTGGAAGACCAGGTTCTTGAATGTGTTCCTGCCATGGATCTTGAGGCAGAGTCCGGTTTTTACTGGCTGCCATTCAGCAAAATGGAGCTTCAGTTTTACAACATCCGGCACATTCAGCAACATACAGGGGAGTTGTACGAACGGCTGGGAAGCCACGAAAACATAAAACTTGATTGGGTTTCCACCCGATCCTCAAAGGAGCAGGAATGAGCAAACAGGAATTACCAAAGGCCTATGATTTCAAATCCACCGAGTCGCGCATCTATGAGATGTGGGAGGCAGGTGGTTATTTCAAGCCCCATAACGATCCGAACAAGCCCGATTTCGATCCCAATGTGGATCCATTCGTGATCGCCATCCCGCCGCCGAACGTGACCGGCGAGCTGCATATCGGTCACCCGATGTTCATCAGCCTCGAGGATCTGATGATCCGCTACCATCGCATGAGGGGCTATTCCACCCTCTGGATCCCTGGCACGGACCATGCCGGCATCGCCACCCAGCTGATGGTGGAGCGCGACCTGTTGAAGAACGAGGAAGTGACGCGTGAAGAGCTCGGCCGCGAGGAATTCGTCAGGCGCACCTGGGAATGGAAGCACAAATACGGCGCCCGTATCACCAACCAGATCCGCCGCCTGGGCGCCTCCTGTGACTGGAGCCGTGAGCGCTTCACCCTGGACCCCGGCCTGAGCCGCGCGGTGCGGGAGGCCTTTGTGCGCCTCTACGAAAAAGGACTCATCTACCGCGGCCCCCGTTTAATTAACTGGTCGCCTGGCCTCAAGACCGCCGTCTCCGACCTCGAAGTGGAATACAGCGAGGAGCAGGCTGCGCTGTATTACTTCAAATATATGTTGAAGGAGTCGGATGAATTCATTCCGGTGGCCACCATCCGCCCTGAGACCATCCTGGGCGATACCGCTGTGGCCGTCCACCCGGATGACGAGCGCTACCAGAAATACATTGGCAAAATGGTCATCGTGCCCATATTGAATCGCGAGATCCCCGTGATCGCCGATGAATATGTCAGCATGGAATTCGGCACCGGCGCCCTCAAGATCACCCCGGGCCATGACCCGAACGACTATGCCATTTCCCAGCGCCACAACCTGCCGATCATCTCCGTCCTGGATACATCCGCCAGGATCAACGAGAACGGCGGACCCTACCAGGGCCTTGACCGGTTTGATGCGCGTGAGAAGCTTTGGTCGGATATGAAAAAGGCCGGCCTCGTTCTCAAGACGGAGCCGTATCTGACCACCATCCCGCGCACGCAGCGCGGCGGCGAGATCGTGGAGCCCATGATCTCCACCCAGTGGTTTGTCACCATCGAGCCCCTGGCAAAGGCCGCCCTGGAAGCCGTACGGGACGGGCGCATCAAGATCGTGCCCGAGCGTTTCGAGAAGACCTACTTCAACTGGCTCGAGAACATCAAGGATTGGTGCATCAGCCGCCAGCTCTGGTGGGGACACAGAATCCCCGTCTGGTACTGTCCCAACGGGCACATGACCGTGACCCGCGAGGATCCGACCGAATGCGCCACCTGCGGTTCTCATGAGATCCACCAGGATGAGGACGTGCTGGACACCTGGTTCTCCTCCGGCCTGTGGCCCTTCTCCACCCTGGGCTGGCCCGACGAGACGCCCGATTACAAGTATTTCTATCCCACCACCTACATGGAGACCGGCTACGATATCCTGTTCTTCTGGGTGGCGCGCATGATCATGATGGGCCTTGAGTTTACCGGCGAGGCGCCCTTCCATACCGTGTATCTGCACGGACTGGTGCGCACCGAGCACGGACAGAAGATGTCCAAGACTAAGGGCAACGTGATCGACCCGTTGGGACTGATGAATGAGTACGGGACCGATGCGCTGCGCTTCACCCTGCTGGTGGGATCCAGCCCCGGCAACGACATGAGTATTAGTTCCAAGAAAGTGGAAAGCAACCGCAACTTCGCCAACAAGCTCTGGAACACCGGCCGCTTCGTGCTCAACGCGGTTGGCACCTTGGAAGCCGGTAAATTGGAAACCGGTCAATTTACCAATCTACTATCGACGAATTCACCAAACTATACCCTCGCCGACAGCTGG
>JBLMZU010000605.1:0-7562 GCA_050258995.1 Bacteroidota bacterium | reverse complement strand
TTGTCCTGGAATGGGAAAGCCGTGGCCGATGATTATTCCTGATTCCCGATGACGTAATTCAGGATGATCGCAATCCCAACGACGATAATCAAAATGGGACCGATATAGGTCCAGCTGATGTCAAACAGGAACATAAGAGTGACAAAGGTCAGAACCAGGCCCACCAGCAGTGAACCACGCGCTGGACCGGTGAGCTGGTCGCCTGCATCCTTGTACATGCGCCAGGCTGAGCTAAAGGCTCCCACGGCAGGGATGAGAATGAAAAGCGCCCACCAGTTCGCGAACGGAACGTTCAATGTCCCGGTCGTGCGCATCAGAAACAGGCCTCCCAGGATAATGAGAATCAATCCGACGATCCACGCGCCCTCACGGGATGGATCGTCGAGACGCTGCTCGCGGCGCTGCCTTCTGGCTTCACGGCGGCTCATCGGTTCCGGATCCATGTTCGACGGCTGTTCGTTCATGTTGACCTTCCTTTTATTATTTTGAACTACAGCCATCTTATGCCTGGACGGTGAAAAACTCCCCTGCCGCTGGTGGAGTTTTCACTATCCGACCGGACAGGACGCGCGACCCGGCGTGGATTTGCTACTACAACCTTAGCCGATTAATAGTGCAGTATCCTGAAAGCCTGGATGGATGTACAATACAGAATGTCTATAGGGCTTGAAAGGTGATTTGCATGGAAACAGCCGTACTCCCGTCGAATGGTATTGACACGCCTGAGGGATATCAGCGGGCCATGAAAGCGGCGTGGCTGAGGTTCACCACCAACCAGCAGATGGACCCGGTGGTGCCTCCGCTGATCGCAGCCTCCTGGCGGCGCTCCTGGGGACGGGTCAATCCGAACAATCCTGTGGGATTTACCCGCCTGGGAAGCAATCATTTGCTGGCATCCCAGACGGCCAGCTTCGACCTGATGGCGATCGCCCGACCGGTGATGGAGGATGTGTATCAGTGCGTTGAAAATTCGGGTACCGCACTCGTCCTGACGAATAGCGTGGGGTGCGTTTTGGACATGGTGGGCGATGAGGAAATTATTAATGTCATGGAGGGGTGGGGAGCTGGTCGCGGATCGATCCTGTCAGAGGAACAGATCGGCACAACATCCATTGGGCTTGCGCTGACCGAGCGTATGCCGGTCCAGGTGGCCGGCAGGGAACACTTCGTAAAGCAGTTTCATATCGCCACGGGAGCGGCCGCGCCGATCTTCGACATCAGCGGGCATTTGCTTGGGATCCTGGGCCTGCTCATGCCGATCGAACGCTATCACGTCCACTCCCTGGGGCTGGTGGCGGCTGCTGCCCGAGCCGTGGAAAATCAGCACCAGTCCGACCTGTTGATGGCCGAGCAGAACAGCCAGCTTGCACAGTTGAACACGATTTTATCGACCATCTCAGATGGCATCCTTGTCTGGAATGCGCAGCAACTGGTGGTGCATGCCAACCCTGCGGCCGGGCAGATGTTGGGCGCCTCCGCCCCTTCCCTGGTCGGGAAGCCGGCCAGGAGCTTGTTTAGCCTGCCAGCTCTCGTGGAAGATGCCATTTCGCAATGCAAGCCTCTGACCGATGTGGAAGGGGTGATCAATATCCAGGGACGGGTGGTGAACTGCCTGATCAGCCTCGATTTTGTCTTTAAAAGCACGGATAAGCTTCAATGGATCATTGTCACGCTGCGCTCACAGAAGAAGGTGCGCAAGCTTATCCAGCAGCAGGTGGGCGCGACGGCCGCGTTGACATTAAACGATATCCCGGGAGAGGCACCTCAAATGCAACGGGTGCGGAACTTCGTGCGTTCTGCAGCCGGGGCGCGGGCCAGCATTCTGATCCGGGGCGAGGTGGGGACCGGGAAAAACGCGTTGGCCAGTGCCATTCATAATGCCGGTCCCTGGCATGACGGGCCATTTGTCATTTTTGCATCTGCCTCCGTCCCTGCCGAGCTCGTGGTCAGCGATCTGCTGGGGTATGATGAATCCATAGAAAATAGGCGGATCAGCGGCCGTCCCAGCAAATTCGAGCTGGCCCAGGGAGGAACCCTGTTCTTCCAGGACGTGGATGCCCTGCCACTGGAAGCACAGGCCGTGTTGATCAATGCCCTGGAGCTCGGCATGGTCCAGCGCCTGGGAAGCCAGCGGCCCGTGGAAGTGGAGGCGCGCGTCATCGCCTCTACATCGGCAGACATGGAGACCCTCATTTCCCAGGGCGCCTTCCGCCCGGACCTGTATTACCGTTTGAGCACGTTTACGATCACTCTGCCTCCTCTGCGGGAGCGCCCGCGCGACATCCCACTGGTTGCCGAGCGCATCCTGGCCCGCTTTACCCGGCAGCTTGGGTACCAGATCTCGATCTCCCCGGAAGTGATGGATGTCTTCCGGAAATATTCCTGGCCGGGAAATATTCGGGAGATGGAGGCCGTCCTGGGCCGGGCAGCCACTCAGATTGCCGGAGCGGGCGTCATCAGCCTTAAACATATCCCCAATACCGTGCGCATCATGGAACCCAGCGCCCAGGCGATCAACCCTTCCATGCAGGTAAAGGTGAGCTCGCTTAACGAGATGGAGCGTGAAACAATAGCTTTGATGATGCAGATGTACCGGGGAAATGTCTCCCGAATGGCACAGGTACTGGATATCAGCCGTACGACCCTCTGGCGAAAACTCAAAAATTATGGCTTTGATCCGGAGGAATATCGTTAGAAAAGTCTGTCATAAAAAGGTTACAAGTTCATGACGGCACTGTTTCAAGTTGGAACAGTGCCTGTTTTTTAATTGTTTCATTTAAGAACACTTTTTCAACAATTGTTTGACTTTTCTTCATCATGTCCATAGAATAGAAAAAGTATGTAATCCCAGGTCCACAGAGCAAACCGTGCAGGTAAATATGTCTCTCCTCCATAGCACGAAGGCATTACAGTCCACTCGCCTGGCCTGCCTGCTCGTTCATACTTTTTGCAGCCGCTAAAAGATTTTGGTCTTTTGGCGGTTTTTGATTAATCCATCTGTGGAATTGTGTGAATGAAGAAAGGAAAGGAGGCAGCCGTCTCGCAAAGAATTGACCTCTGTACTTTTGCCGATTTCAAGAAGTTCCAAATCAAAATGACAAAAAGGAGATGACCATGCTAGGACAATTGATTGGCGAAGTATTCGGAACCTTCATCCTCATCCTGTTGGGTGATGGTGTGGTTGCAAACGTGGGTCTTGCACCCCGTCTGAATCCAGGCGCCTATAACTGGAACACGATCACCTTCGGATGGGCATTCGCGGTGATTGTGGCAGTATATGTTTCCGCTGGTGTTTCAGGTGCTCACCTGAATCCGGCGGTTACGCTTGCTTTGGCCGTGAAACGCGGCTTCCCCTGGGGCAAAGTGGCTCCCTACATGCTCGCCCAGGTGATTGGTGCTTTCCTCGGCGCTGCTGGCGTGTACCTTGTCTACCGTGATGGTCTGGTGGCTGCAGGCATGCCGAATGTATGGTGCACTGGTCCGGGTTCAGCAATGAACGTTGCTTACTGGGGTGGAGTTGGCTCGGGTGTTGTGGCCTCAGTAAACGTCTCATACAGCTACGTGACCTGTATCATCGCAGAAATTGTCGGCACAGCAGTCCTGCTGTGGGGCATTCTGGGCAGCGGCGATCCCAAGAATACCGGCCTGATGCACAATCTGGGTCCATTCCTGGTTGGCGGCACTGTACTGGCTGTTGGTCTGAGCCTCGGTGGCCCCAGCGGTTATGCCATCAACCCGGCCCGTGACTTTGGGCCTCGTCTGTTTGGAGCGCTCGTTGGCACACAGGGTCTCTTCTCAACTTCCTACTGGCTGATCCCGATCTTTGGCCCATTGATTGGCGCAGTGATTGGCATCTTCCTGTATGACTGGCTCGTGGAAGCGAACCTGCCCAAGGTAACAGCCACTGCCGCCTCCGCGGCTGCTGACGACTAGCCTATTTTCAACATAAATAGGTTTGACGCCAACCCGATTATTCACGGAAGGTGGTCGAATGAAAAAACTGATTAATAAGCCTGAAAATGTGGTCCGGGAGGAACTGGAGGGCATTGTATATGCCCATTCGGACCTGGTGAAGGTGCATTACGATCCCAATTTCATCGTTCGCGCAGACGCGCCTGTCCAGGGCAAGGTCGGCGTTATTTCCGGCGGCGGCTCAGGCCATGAACCCATGCACGGCGGCTTTGTCGGTATGGGAATGCTCGATGCAGCCTGCCCGGGAGCGGTCTTCACCTCTCCCACGCCTGATCAGATGCTTGAGGCCACCAAGGCAGTCAACGGCGGATGCGGTGTTCTCCATATCGTCAAAAACTATACCGGCGATATCATGAACTTCGAGATGTCTGCCGATCTGGCCCGGGCTGAAGGGATTGAGGTCGAGGCAGTTGTAACAGATGACGATGTGGCCGTCCAAGACAGCCTTTATACGGCCGGCCGCCGAGGCGTTGGCGTCACCGTCCTGGCTGAAAAGCTTTGTGGAGCGGCAGCTGAGGAGAAACGCTCCCTCAAGGAAGTGGCCGATGTTTGCCGCAAGGCCAAGGATTGGGGCCGCAGCATGGGCATGGCGCTGACCTCCTGCACCGTGCCGCACGTTGGCAAGCCCACCTTCGATCTGCCCGAAGATGAAATGGAGATCGGCATCGGCATTCACGGCGAGCCGGGACGCGTCCGCATGCCGCTCAAGCCGGCGGATGAGATCGTCGAAATGCTCATGGAGCCCATCATCAGCGACCTACCCTACAAGCAGGGAGATAATGTCCTGCTGTTCGTCAACGGCATGGGCGGCACTCCGCTGATCGAGCTCTATATTGTATATCGCAAGGCCTACGAGATCGCCGAGAAACATGGCCTCAAAATTGTGCGCAACCTGATCGGCCCCTATATCACCAGTCTTGAGATGGCTGGAACATCCATTACCATGCTCAAGATGGATGACGATATGGTCAAGCTGTGGGATGCGCCGGTGAAGACCCCCGGCCTGCGCTGGGGCGTGTAATTTCTGAACAACAATGAACTGCCAGGGTGGGCTGCTCTCCACCCTGGCAGTGCCAACGGAGCCAGGATATGTCCATTACGCGTGACGATACACTGAACTGGGTCAAAGCAGTTGCAGCAGTCATCGGAGAAAACAGTGCTTACCTGACACAGCTCGATGCAGCCATCGGGGATGCCGACCACGGCGCCAACATGGATCGCGGGTTTAAGGCAGTCATGAACAAGATGCCTGAGATCAGTGACAAGGATATTGGCACCATTTTCAAGACGGTTGGCATGACGCTCATATCCACCGTTGGCGGGGCAGGCGGACCCCTGTACGGAACCTTCTTCCTGCAGGCAGGCATGAAAACCGCCGGAAAAATGGAACTCAATCTGGTCGACTGGACGGAGGCGCTTGAAGCCGCACTCAGTGGTGTGATCATGCGAGGCAAGGCGGAGCTGGGAGATAAGACCATGGTCGATGCCCTCACGCCGGCCGTTGCCGCCCTTAAACAGTCGATCCCGGACAATCAACCGATCAACAAAGCCCTCGAACTCTCAGCAGAAGCTGCCCGGCAGGGCATGGAAGGCACGACCCCCCTGGTGGCACGCAAAGGCCGTGCCAGTTATCTGGGTGAACGGAGCGCCGGTCATCAGGATCCAGGCGCCACATCCTCGTATATGGTCCTCAAGGCTGCCGCCGACACCTGGAAGAATGTGACATCGTAAAAATCCCTGCCCGTGGTATGTAAGCGGGTGTTCCAGGCTTTGACACTCTGTGGGCTGCGCTCCTGCGCAGTCTGCATACAAAACTTGCTCCTCTATTACTATAAGGAGATTCAAAAATGGCTAAATATTCAGCAGCAGTTGATCAGGGTACTACCAGCACCCGCTTCATGATCTTCGATCATGCAGGCAAGGTGGTGGGTATCGATCAAAAGGAACACGAACAGATCTATCCGAAGCCAGGTTGGGTCGAACACAACCCCCTGGAAATCTGGGAGCGCACCCAGGAAGTGATTGCGGGCTGCCTCAAGAAGAGCGACATTTCCCCGGCGGATATCGCTGCAGTTGGCGTAACCAACCAGCGTGAGACCACCGTGGTCTGGGAAAAGGCAACCGGCAAGCCGGTCTACAATGCCATCGTCTGGCAGGATACCCGCACCGACCAGATCTGCAATGAGCTGGCCAAGGATGGCGGCCAGGACCGCTTCCGCGAAAAAGTCGGTCTGCCTCTGGCGACCTATTTCTCCGGCCCCAAGGTCAAATGGATCCTCGATAACGTCGAGGGTGTGCGCGCCAAGGCTGAGAAGGGCGAAGTGCTCTTCGGCAATATCGACACCTTTGTCATCTGGAACCTGACCGGCGGCCCCAAGGGCGGCGTCCATGTCACGGACGTCTCCAACGCCTCCCGCACCATGTTGATGAACCTCGAGACCCTGGACTGGGATCCGGACATGCTGGCCGTGATGGGCATCCCCAAGGCGATGCTGCCGCAGATCTGCCCGTCCTCCAACGTCTACGGCTATGCCAAGGGCGCCCTGGACGGCATCCCCGTGGCAGGCGACCTGGGCGACCAGCAGGCAGCCCTCTTCGGCCAGACCTGCTTCAGCGCAGGCGAAGCCAAGAACACCTATGGTACCGGCTGCTTCATGCTGCTCAACACAGGCACCAAGCCCGTCCAGTCCAAGAACGGCCTGCTGACCACCCTCGGCTACAAGATCGGTGAGCAGCCCGCTGTGTACTGCCTGGAAGGCTCGATCGCCATCACCGGCGCCCTCATCCAGTGGCTGCGCGACAACCTGAAGATGATCGAGAAATCACCCGATGTTGAACCGCTTGCCGCTTCCGTGGAAGACAACGGCGGCATTTACTTCGTCCCGGCCTTCTCCGGCCTGTTCGCTCCGTATTGGAAGAGCGACGCCCGCGGCGCCATCGTTGGCATGACCCGCTATGTCACTCGCGGCCACATTGCCCGCGCTGCCCTGGAAGCCACCGCCTTCCAGACCCGAGAAGTGCTCGACGCGATGAATGCAGACTCCGGCGTGCCTCTGACCGCCCTCAAGGTGGACGGCGGCATGGTCTACAATGAGCTGCTCATGCAGTTCCAGGCCGATATCCTGGGCGTGCCCGTGGTCCGGCCGCAGGTTGCTGAGACCACCGCTCTGGGCGCGGCCTATGCCGCCGGCCTGGCCGTTGGCTTCTGGGAGAACGTCGAAGACCTGCGAGCCAACTGGGCCAAGGACAAGGAATGGGATCCGAAGATGGATGCCGAACTGCGCGACAAGGAATACAAAGGCTGGAAGAAAGCTGTCACCAAGACCTTTGATTGGGTTGATTAAAATCTGACCTCTGAGGAGGGGGTAGGCGCAAGGCCTGCCCCCTCGCTTTTAACAATATCCCTGGAGAATACAGTGGCGAATAAAAATAAAACTAAAAAACCACCGAAGGTAAAGGAAGAGAAGGAAGATGGACTTCCGGCTGACTTAACGAAGCCCTGGGTCTCCATGCGCGGAGGCATGATCGTCGTGGCCATCACCAGCATTGCATTGGCCATTTTGATCGCCTGGCAGGTCATCCCCGCCAAT
>JBLMZU010000604.1:0-7935 GCA_050258995.1 Bacteroidota bacterium | reverse complement strand
GGGGTTGGTGATCGCCATGGTGGTGCAGCCGCTCTCCGGCGCGGTCTCGGATGGATGGAAATCGCGCTTCGGACGACGCCGCCCGTTGATGGTTTTCGGCACGCTGTTCGATTTTCTTTTTCTTGCGATCCTGGCCTGGACCGGTGGATTGGGCTGGCTGTTCATCGGCTACATTGGCCTGCAGCTCAGCTCGAACATCGCCCATGGGCCGCTGCAGGGACTCCTGCCCGACGTTGTCCCGCAGACGCAGCTGGGCGTTGCCTCCTCGCTGAAGACCTTCATGGATATGTTCGCCCTGGTCATCGCCTCGCTGCTGGCGGGGCGCATGATCAACCCCGAGACCCGCGACCCCACGACCATCATACTGACCGTGATCCTGCTGCTGGCGGTCACGGCCTCCATCACGATCTTCGGCGTGAAAGAAAAACCAACCGGCCAGGGAGAGCGCACGGATTGGCAGGCGCTCTCGGCCCAGTTCCATATCAACTTCCGCAACAATACCGCCTACTGGTGGCTGGTGCTGGAGCGGGCGATCTTCCTGCTGGGCATCTTCGGGGTGCAGGCCTTCGCCCAGTATTATCTGCAGGATGTGCTGCGCGTCCCCGACCCGCCCAAACAGACCGGTGACTTGCTGGCGATCCTGACCATCTCGCTGGTGGTCCTTGTCCTGATCGGCGGCTGGCTGACGGATAAGTATGGCGCGAAACTGATTTTGTATATTGCCACATTCGTTGCCGCCAGCGGGATCCTGCTGATGGTCTTTGCCAGGGACATGCGCAGCCTGTTCCTCTTCGGCAGTCTGCTGGGTGCCGGGGTGGGACTGTTCCTCACTTCAAACTGGGCCCTGGCCAACGCTCTTGTTCCCGAAGCGGAGGCGGGCAAATATCTGGGTCTGACCAACCTGGCGACCGCCGGCTCCGGCGCCCTGGCCCGCCTCGAAGGTCCCATCCTGGACTGGCTGAACCATCTCTGGCCTGGTCTGTGGGTCGGCTACAAGGGATTGTTCCTTTTTGGCGGGATTGCCATTTTCCTGAGCCTGTTCATTTTGCGCAAGATCGATGTGAAACCCCGGGAAGACCCGCAGGAGCTTCCGGGGCAGTACCCTACAACCTTGTAAACTGTTGTCTTCCCGTGGGGTAATCATAGGCCTGGAGTCAAGTACGTTTTGAGCCCTTGTGTTAAAGTTAGAGCGTAAGGTGAATTCTCTTCTCCTCCTTTTTGTGAGAGAACCGCGGTCGGCGTCCGCGGTTCTCGCATTTAACGGGAGGCTCTCTTATCCCTGACAAATTTGTATAGAGGGATTTGCTTCATCGCTATTAAAATAGCAGCCAGGAGCACAATGAAGCAAAGATGTCACTGGCAACGGATGCATCAGGCAATGATTTAACATACCGGCTGATCGAAGCGGCGCTGGTCCGCCGCAACCATCATACACGATGGCAGATTGCGTGTTTTCGGGATGCATCCGGACGCCAGCCGGTGATCGAGTATCTCTTCTCATTGACAAATCTGGATGAGATGAAATTGATTATCCACGTGGTCCAGTGTTTAAGCCGTGCAGGGCTGGGCCTGGTGGATACCAAAATGGCGAAACATATCGAGGGTCCCCTCTTCGAATTGAGGAAGGATCGCTACCGGATCATGTTTGCCAGGGATACGGAGACACATCGTTTTGTGCTGTTGTCCACCTTTTATAAGAAGACTTACCAGACACCGCTGGAAGAAATCGCAAAAGCACAAGCCTACTGGAATGAGTATTTGATAACAGGGGGCTGTGAGATCTTTACGGTGCCATTCGACGGATTTTGATGTTCCATCCCAGCCTGGTCTGTAAACTCCTGCCGAAGCACCTGAATTGGCAGCTGCAGACCTTCCTTCACTCCAAAAGATCCCATGATTGTTTCCAGCATTCGTTTCCATAGAGTCCTGTAGAGGGAGATATCAATTGTCTTGGGATTAAATACCCCGGTCAGGTCCCATGCACGAACTCCGGGTTCCCCCCGCGTATGAATAAACCTTACGATCTGTCCCGGTCGTAAGATTTTCCCCGCTTGTTCCAATTGTCGCGCAGCGATCGCGGCAGGCGAGGGAACCTTGTATTCGCTCACCGCACGGCTCAGTGTCTGGCGGATGACCAGCTCCTGGGGCGGGATCCTGCCATGCCGCAGATCGTCCAGGCACCGGTCCGCCAGAACATGGATGCGATCCAGATACTCAGGCAGCTCCTCCTCCCGCCGGCATTGTGACAAAATATTGAGCGCCTCCTGCTGGAGCTTGGCCAGGAACGGCGGCGTATCATGTCTTCGCAGCTCGATACCGCGGCATTTGATCTCGCCGCTTTGGAAGATACCAAAATAGCGGTTGGCCACAGGCACCTTTTTGTTCTGCCGCGAGGGCAGAAAGCAGATCCAGCGGTAGATCCCATCCAGGGCCAGGGGGAGCTGGGTCCGTTCGTGGATTTCATATACAAGCGCGTTGAAGTCCTGTGACTTGTTCAATCCCTGCTTGTGCACCCACAGCCCGTCCACGTACATGTGCAGGACCGTGAAGCCCATATCCTCGGCGGCTTCCTTGGCGCGCAGGAGGGCCTCCCGGCCGTAGGCGGTCACGGCTTCGTGGGCTTCGATCTTCCCGAAGCGGGCATTCTTATAGCCCAGGTAGCCGAAGCACGTGACCAGCAGCCATTTGTGGGCGGCGGATTGAGCCTTGTACCGTCTGTAGCGGGCATCCCATTTTGACATTCCCAGCAGTTGTTCCTTGATCGAGATCCGCTTTTTGATCAGGGGTTCGAGGGTTCTTGGAATGAGGCCTGGTTCCACCGTGGTCATGGGTAACCCTGTTTCAGGGTCGAGCCTGCCGGGACGAATGGTTTCCGGCGAGATGTTGAAGTGGGCCATGATGCTGGGATACATGGAGATGAAGTCGATCTCGGCCACATCCTTGTGCATCCCGATCGTGGGCTGAAAGACCAGGCCGCCGAGATCGGAGCGAATCAGGTCGAGAATTGTTTTTCGGTCCTCCGCCTGCTGCTTATGCCAGGGGACCAGAATGCCGTCTTTGAGCGCGGTCACGATCTGCATGCTGGAGATGCCCGTGCCGGGCGAGACCCGGGCCACGGTCTGCACCGGCAGGGCGGTGAGACGGGCCAGCTCCCAGATGCCCTCCAGGCTGTAGTCGTGGTACATGACCGCGTTGTTGATGTCGATATGCCAGCGCCCGGCCAGGTGGACCTGCTGCCCGCGGTGGATGACCTGCCCGTAGGCGTGGTAGGTTCGTGCGTCGCGGTGTTTGATGGCTTGGTCCGGGTCGCGGTTGAGGCGGATGTCGATGCGGGCCTCCTTTGCCATTTGCAGGATGCGCGGCAGCAGCCAGGTGTCGCCCCAGGAGGTCAGGATCAAGTCCGGGTCGTGTTGTTTGAGCACGGACTGCAGCCCGATCAAAAAAGCGCGGCCCGGCTCCAGGTCCAGGGAGAAGCGAGCCCCGGTGGTCTGGATCCAGACTTTGCGCGGTTCGGTGTGGAAGGGATCGACCTCCGGCTCCAGTGTGATGACGCGCACGGGCGGAGGCCCGAGCTCAATATCCCAGCGCGAGCTGAGCACTTGAATATCGTGGATCCGGTTTTGGGAGTCGACCTCCATCTCGCAGTCGGCCAGCGGATAGGTCCCATGGCAGGCGGCGTGGCGCAGGGAAAGGTGGATGTCCGCGTCGTAATAGATCAGATCCGGGAAGGCCCGGGAGATCCGCCCGAACAGACGCGGCAGATCCAGGGGGCGGGAAAGCGTTGCTGAGAGAACGGGGATGCAGCCCGAAAACAGATCCCGGCGCTCCTCGCGGGCCAGGACAGGTTTTTCCGGCTGCCACGCGAGCCACTTCCAGGCAAGGCGCAATTGAGATGAAGGCCCGGCGATGTAAAACTTGAGGGCAAATGGTTGACGGAGATGATGGCGTTTGCCATCCTGGCCCAGCAGCCAAAGCGACAGACCTTCTTCGTCCGGATAAATATCCAACAGCCAGCCGCGCAGCTTATTCCTGCCGGTCACGCAAATCCTCCATGAACTGCCGCATCCGGATGACTTCCTTGTGCTCCTCGAGCAGCATGCAGAGCAGGATGGTCTCGAAGGGCAGGGCATGCGATGCATAGGCCGCGGCAGCCAGGTGCTGGCGGGCCGAGGCGAAGAGATCGTCCAGCACGAGCTGGTCGCTGCGGCGTAGGGCGCGGCGGAATTTTGCAAAGGCCGTTTCCTCGTCGAGGAATGCCTGGGTGATGGAGGCAAGTGTGCGGCCCATGTTCAGAAAAGAGACGGCTGGGTGGTGACGGGATAGGGGATCTCGATATCGATCCGCCGATCGCTCTTTGCGCAGACGCGCTCAAAGAGAAACAGGCGCTCCTGATTTGTGCGCGGAGGCGCCAGGCTGATAATAACCGGCGCTTCCAGGCACAAACGGTCCAGCTGGGCGAGGCAGCGATCCAGCAGGTGGCTGACCTCCCAGGTGGGGACATTTTCATCCTGGAACGTCGCCAGCAGGTCCAGGACGAGATAGGGCTGGTGCAGGGCGGGCGTGCTCTCCAGCAGGGCCAGCATCTGGTGACAGGTGAAGGCCCGCCGCAGGAAGATACGGTTGGCGATCGACAGAATATTGGCCGTGCGCCGGCGCAGCATTCGCATGGTCTGGTAGGCGGGAAAGCGGTTGCCGCCATCCAGGACGGTCACCGCGCCGCACAGGGCCAGCTCGGCTGTGAGGGCGGCGGCCTGCTCCCGGGCCGCGGAGGGGGAGCAGATCACGATCAGTTGGTTCGGTTTGAGAGGGAGTGGAAGTTTCATGCTGCCACAATAGCAGCCCCTCCGTCGAAAGAGAACTCCCCGGTGGCTAGGTTGACCGGGGAGGGAAGTGGCTAGGATCGGGTGGGATATGGCTAGGATGCAAAACGTCCCGCAGGTTTTCTTTGTGAGAATTCTCTTTCAGGTCTTAAACCTTCGGGAGGCTGCTATTTCCAGGCGCTGAAATCCCATCCCTCCAGCACTTGCTGCAGCTGCGAGCGGCTTTCCAGGCCGAACTTTTCCAAAACATTGTGTAGATGAAATTTGACCGTGGCCGGCGCGACGCTCATCCGCACTGCTGCCTGGCGGTTGGTGCATCCCAGGCAGACCAGCGCGGTAACTTCCTTCTCGCGAGGCGTAAGGGATTCCCACTTCTTCCAAAGCTCGTCCAAAGAGTAATATTCGGTGAGGCCGGCGGCCAGCAGTTCCTGGGCAAGTTGATCTTCTGGACGACCTTCGCGCTCTGCCAATGTTGACAGTGTAACCTGCAGACTTTCACTGATTTCGAAATAACGAGGGCCGGGGTTTGGACGCAAGCCTATCCAGTAGAGCAAACGCTTCCAGATAGACATACACGAAGATTATAATGGAACGTATGTTCTATGACAAGCACGGTCTTGCCCTATGCTCCATTTTTGTAACCAACTGGTGATGTGCGGCAGCCGCGTTGCGGGCTATAATTATCGCGTCAGCACTTGTGTAGAAGGATTTATAGGTGCTATGTAGGCTGCCGCTTTATTGGAAATTTCAGCCGGCAAGCTACACAAACTTGAGCTATTTTAGACGAGCCATAGAGGAATCCATGAGCGATCTTGACCGGGTACAAGCGTTGATTGCTGAGGGCGAGAAAGGGAGTGCCATACGATTACTCGCCTCCATGTTGCTACAAAACAAAAATGATCTGGATGCCTGGTTGCTACTGGGGGAACTGATCGACGATCCCTCCAGGAAGAGGGATTGTTATCGCCAGGCGCTGAAGCTCTCCCCCAATCACCCGAAGGCGCTGGCCGGGCTGAAAGAGCTGGAGGAGCCAGGGAAGCCGCCAGAGCCGGAACCTGCTCCTCTCCCGATCACCGCCGGTCCCGAGGCGGAGCCGGTCGACGTCTCGGCCTCTGCAAAGGAAACAAAACCCACCATCCGTCCCGTTCCACACCAGAGCGTTTACCCTGCCCCTGAACACGCAAGGAGCAAGCTGGAGATCCTGACGTATGTGATCGGCGGGATTGCCGTCTTCCTGGTGCTGATGTACGTGATCACAAGGCCTGCACACTCTCCTGACGATATCAGCAATCCTTCCACCGACATTAACAACTTATACATCGCCCTGTTCTTTATCAGCCTGATTGCCGTCATGATCGTTCTGACCGTGGCTGACCGGAACCGCCGTTAGGCTCCAGGCAGGGTCCGTTCTGCTCACATGGAAAAAAGCCAGCTCCCTACCCGAGAGGAAATCGAGGCTTTGACCTCCTTCCTGCCCCGGCTCTATGCAGAAGGCTTCTCACCCGTGAAGAATTGGAACGGTGGCAAACAAAACGACGGTTCCTTCAGCCTGCCCTACCCGGACTATGACCCTGTGGTGGAGGAGTTCTTCCACACAGTTTCCGGCGGAGGCTGGCTCGATCATGACTACAATCCGGAGCAGGCCTACGAGATGATCAGGGATGAGAAGCGGATCAAGACGTCCTCCCTGTCCCAGATCAGGACCATGCTGACCTTCTGCGTGCGCGGCGAGCGTTTCTCGGACGGGCACTGGGCCGGCATGATCGAGAAAGGTTATATCCGTCAGATCCTGGAGAGGCTGAATGAAATTACAGCGGAACGACCAGAGTAGAACTACTGATTGTGGTAAAATACCGACCGCACGCGGGAGTCGCCAAGTGGTAAGGCATCAGCCTTCCAAGCAAGCCGGCGGTAGTCTGAACTTGAATACCCCCCATATCTAGTGCAACTGAATACGAAACCTGCCTATCACCCCCACAGATAGGAGTGTTTTATGCGTGCTCAAAATGAGCAAATTCCAAAATGGGCATCAGCGTCCCCGGATTTATATGACGCCTATTTGGACTTCATCATGTCGCGCCAGGCGATGATGTGTCGTGAAAAGACGGTCGCCTGGTATGCCTTCACCCTCGACAGGGTGCTGGATTGGATGGTGCAGCACGGTGTCACCCACCCGGCAGGCATCACGGCCCGTGATGTGCGTGCGTACCTGGCGAACATGGCCGAACGAGGCTTGAGTGACAGCACGATGAACAATCACGCCCGGACCATTCGAACGCTTCTCCTCTTCTTCTACAACGAAAAGTACATCCCGGAGCTGGTGAAGTTCAAGATGCCAAGCATTGCGGCGAAGCGGTTGCGGTTCCTGGATGTACCCGAGCTGGAAAAGGTACTGCGAGCCTGCACGACGAAGAGAGACAAAGTCCTGATCCTGCTGATGGTGGACACAGGCGCACGTCGAGCCGAAGTGGAGGCGCTGAACTGGGGTGATGTGGACATTCCCAGTGGATTGGTAAAGATCGTGGAAGGTAAAGGTGGTAAAGCGCGCAGCGTGGTCGTTGGCATGGAAACTCGCAGGGCTCTCCTTGCGTATCGCAGAGAATTGGAAAACACAGAGGCGTCGAAACCTCTCTTCCAAACGTCGACCGGCCACCGGCTGGAAGCCATGGGGATACGGTCGGTGCTGGAACGCGTCGGAGACAAGGCCGGCGTGAAGATGAGTCCACATGCCTTAAGGCGGACGTTCGCAACGATGTCGCTGAGGGCGGGTATGAACCCCCTTCACCTTCAGGCATTGCTCGGCCACACGACGCTGGAGATGACGAGGAGGTACACCCAGATGATCGACGACGACCTGGTGACTGCCCACAAGGATCATGGGCCAATTGACAACCTGTTACATAAAAAACGATAAAGAAAAAGGCGACCCGTGAATGGGTCGCCTTTGTTTTATTCATCCCCATTGGATGGCGCTTTCGCCGTCCTGTCCAGTATCTTCACCAATTCCTCAATGAGCTCTCTGTCCGGCTCGTGAATGGGCGTCGGTGAAAACCAAATCCGGTCGGTGTACTTGAGAAAAGCCACCAGGCCCGCTCCAATAGCCAAGATCTTCTGC
>JBLMZU010000603.1:0-7506 GCA_050258995.1 Bacteroidota bacterium | reverse complement strand
AGCAGCTTCTCCAGGTAGACGTTCCCATCGCCAAAAGCGGACTCTGCCTCACGCCGCGCGGACTGGAGCAGGGTGGGCATCTCCTCCAGGCTTTTGACCTCGCGCATGCCCTTCCCACCGCCGCCGGCCGTGGCCTTGATCAGGAGCGGGAAACCGATCTGCGGCGCCTTGGCCAGCAATTCCTCATCGGTCATATTGCCCACATCCTCGGTGCCCGGAACAATCGGCACACCGGCCTTGATCACGGTGGCGCGTGCCTCGGCCTTATCCCCCATGGCAGCGATCGAGCTGGGATGAGGGCCAATAAACGTGATCCCCGCATCGGCACAGGCCGCGGCAAAATCCTGGCGCTCTGCCAGGAATCCATACCCGGGATGAACGGCGTCTGCACCACACTTGCGGGCAATATCGATGATCTTGTCCGCCCTTAAATAGGACTCACGCGAAGGCGCCGGCCCCAGCAGATAGGCTTCATCCGCATAGCGGACGTGCAGGGCCAGGCGGTCCGCTTCCGAATAGACGGCAACGGTATCGATCCCCAGCTCACGGCAGGCACGGATGATGCGGACGGCGATCTCTCCGCGATTGGCGACTAACACTTTTTTGAACATGAGACCTCTGGTGAGGGATCAGAGCGCACGTGTCAGCTGCCAGGTTTTCAAAACCTGACAGCCCGCACCTCGCACCTGACACCTACAACGGGATATTTCCGTGCTTCTTGGCGGGATTCGCGTCCCGTTTGTTGCTCAGCATTTCGAGCGCATTGATCAAACGCGGGCGGGTTTCCTTCGGCTCGATCACATCGTCGATGTAACCGCGTTCGGCTGCCACATAGGGGCTGGCAAATTTCTCGCGGTATTCGGCGACCAGCTCGGCCTTCTTCTGGACAGGGTCCTTTGCCTTTTCAAGCTCCTTGCGGAAAATGATGTTGACCGCGCCGTCCGGTCCCATGACGGCGATCTCGGCCGAGGGCCAGGCCAGGTTCAGGTCGCTGCGGATGTGCTTGGAGGACATCACACAGTAGGCGCCGCCATAGGCCTTGCGCGTGATCACGGTCAGCTTGGGTACGGTCGCTTCACAGTAGGCGTACAACAGTTTTGCACCGGCGCGGATGATGCCGTGATGTTCCTGATAGGTGCCCGGTAAAAAGCCCGGCACATCCTCGAAGGTGACGAGCGGGATGTTGAACGAGTCACAGAAGCGGACAAAGCGGGCGCCTTTTTCGCTGGCATCGATATCCAGCACGCCGGCCAGCACGGCAGGCTGGTTGGCGATGATGCCGACCGAGTGCCCCCCCAGGCGGGCAAAGCCGACGACGATGTTCTGGGCGAAGCCTTCATGGATCTCAAAGAACTGGCCGCCGTCCACGATCATGCGAATGACTTCCTTGATGTCGTAGGGCTTGCCCGGCTCATCCGGAATGATCGTATCGAGCGCTTCATCCATGCGTAACGGATCGTCCCCGATGGGCATGAAGGGCGGATCCTCCATGTTGTTCTGCGGAAGATAGCCCAGAAGCTTACGGATCAAATACAGCGTATCCCCCTCGCTGTCGGCGGCCACATGACAAACTCCCGATTTCTCGGAGTGGATGCTGGCACCGCCCAGTTCCTCGAAGGAGACCTCTTCATGGGTCACGGTCTTGACCACATCCGGGCCGGTGACGAACATGTAGGAGGTGTTGCGGGTCATGAAAATAAAATCCGTCAGGGCCGGTGAATAGACTGCGCCGCCTGCACAGGGTCCCATGATGGCCGAGATCTGCGGGATCACGCCGGAGGCCAGCGTATTGCGCAAAAAGATATCGGCATATCCGCCCAGGGCCACCACCCCCTCCTGGATGCGTGCGCCGCCCGAATCGTTCAGCCCGATCACCGGCGCGCCGTTCTTCATGGCCATATCCATGACCTTGCAGATCTTTTCCGCATGGACCTCGCCGAGGCTGCCGCCGAAGACGGTAAAGTCCTGTGAGAAGACGTAAACGAGCCGTCCTTCCACAGTGCCCCAGCCGGTCACCACGGAATCGCTCATGAACTTCTGGCTGTCGAGCTTGAAGTCGTGGGTGCGGTGCTGGATGAAGGCATCCATCTCACGGAAGGATCCCTTATCGAGCAGGATGTCAATTCGCTCCCGTGCCGTCAGGCGTCCCTTTTTATGCTGGGCTGCGATGCGCTCCGGTCCCCCCCCAAGCCGGGATACAGCCTTCTTTTCACGCAGATGTTGGATCTTGGTCAGGTTGCTCATGTTCCTCGCTTTGTATGAGAAAGTCTCTTGTATTTCGGTTGAACGTGATAATCAATGTCAGTGCTGATAAAAGGATCGTGATCGCGATCATGAATATCAGGTTGGCCCGCGGATCCTGGAAAGCGATGCGCTCCAGCCAGTATTCCGCCAGCCAGATAAAAATGGATATGGGAATGGCGGGGTATGTCCAGCGCTTCCCTGTCCAGACGCCCCAGATCAGCACGGCCCCCGCCACGATCCAGGCTGCCCCGGTGATGGCGAGATACAGCGGGCCGGTGCGGGCACCGTACTGGGCCAGTACGTTCCACCAGCGCAGTGCGCCAATGAGGCGCAGCAGGCCCCACGCTGATAAACATAACACCATCCAAAGGAGCAGGGTTACACCGAATGGGCGTTTTCTAGGCATGAATTAAGCCTCTCGTGGGAGCCAAAAGGGAGATCCGTAAAGTATTTATCCAGGTACTGTCAGGGTTGGGGTGCGCGGTAATGAGAAAGCTCCTTCCCGCCGTAGCGAAAGTCGGTCCGCTGCAGGTATTCGCGGTACTGGCCGCGGTAGGGCAGCCCATCCAGGAGCTGGATGTTGGCCAGCACATAGTTCATCCCGATATCGGCCAGATATTTGCCGGCCTCCTTCTCCTGTAACATCTGGAAATACTGATAGCTGTTGATCAAGCCGTCCATGTTGACGATCGTCCGGTCATGGATGAAGTAGCCGGTATTCCCGCCGCCCGTCATGCCGATGATGCTGCCTGGCTCGGTATGCTGCTCCAGGAAGGCGGAAATATCCATATAGGGAGCATCCGCGGCCCATTGCCCATGGGTCATGTTGCTGTTGATGTAGGAAAAGTAGGCCGAGCCAAGATAGAGAGCATACACGGTTGCCAGTCCCCAGGTAATGGTGCTGGTCCAGCGGAACCTGCGAAACGCCTGGTAGAGCATGCCCAGCATCAGGCTGAGCACAAGCACGATGAGGACCATCTGGATGATCCAGTACCAATCCTTGTAGGCGGAATAGCCCAGCATATGATAATAAAAGACCTGGAAGACGGCCCCGCAAAAAAGTGGAACGATCGCCAGCCGGGCGATGGATGTCCTGGCCTTGGGCCTGTTGATCAAAAGCAGACAATAAAAGATCAGCGCAAAGACACTCAGGATGATCGCATAGCGCCATACATCCAGGATCTGGATCCGCCAGTTTTCCGCCCAGGTGCCCAGCAGGGTCGAGACCGGGTGCCAGGCGTTCGAGTCGCCGCCATAGCTCACCCCAAAGAACGAGAGAAAATTATTGGCAGAGCCGCCGTAGACCCGTCCGGAAAGGGATCCCCACCAGCGTTTGATCTGCCCGCTGACCGGCGAGAACGTCCCGAAGGCAAACTTGCTCCACAGCATGTAGACGGCCAGGGCGCCAAAGGAAACGCCGTAGTACCAGGCTCCCTCGAGCAGCCATTGTCTCCAGTTCCTGCGGAAATAACCAACGGGAGACTCTGTTTGCGGTGCCGCGACAGGCCCGGCTGTCTTTAAGCCCAGTACCAGGAGCCTGGAGAGCAGGAACAGGAGGAAGGTGAGCGCCGCATCATACATAATCACTGTCCTGGGAAAACTGCTGAAGGACAGCCGCCTGGCAATGACGACCATGATGCCCCCGCTGACGGCCGATGTTGCCAGGACGAACACAGCCAGCCTCACTATTAATCCACTGAACCGGTCGGTCTTCTCGCGCGTATACAGGCCGGAGAGATAGGCAAGCGGGAGCTTGACCAGCATGCCGATGACGATCATGGTTACGGCCACCGTTGCCAGGTCGTAATAGTCGGGGAAACCGCTCTTAAGGACGAAGGCCAGCAGCACCGAAAAGGCAATGGAGACCACATCCAGCGGCATCAAGTACCTGATGGGACTGCTGCGGAAGACCACCCATATCCCAGCGAACGCAATGAAGAAGATCAGATCCAGCCTGCTGAAGATCACCAGGGCGCCGATCGCCCCGACAAGGATCAAATCCTTTTTTGCCACGGCCCTGGTCCGCCAGGAGCGCTCCAGGTCGAAAAGCTTGTAGACGAACAATACGATCAGGAAGGCAGCGATGCCGGTCTCCAGTCCCTGCTTGTAGAAACGGGTCAGGATATCCACGCTGAACACCCAGAAGATCGCTGCGATGGCGCCGATGGCCGGGGCGAACACCCGGCCGACCAGGCGGTACAACAGGATTCCCGTCGCCACCGAAAGCCCGCTCATCACCAGGAGCAGGACGCGCAGCGGCAGGATCAGATCGAAACGAGCCAGTGCAAAGATGGGGACACAGATCAACATCCAGAGCGGATGGTAGCCATTCGTCTTATTGATGCCGTCGAACGTGCTGCCGTGACCCTCGCTGATATTTTGCGCCACCTTGAAATAATAATAGGCGTCGTCACGGGTAAACCAGTTCCACGAAAAGCTCTGCCCATCCGCAAAGGCAGCATACAGGCTCACCGACATGACGACGACGATCAGGGCGATCTCGAACCAGTCAAGACGTTTCATGATGGGATTTCCAATGTGATCTTTCCGAAGTTTTCATTCCTCCACAACCGTTCCTGGGCGGCAGCGGCCTCCTGCAGTGGATAGGTCCGGTCCAGGACCGGTTTGAGCTTTCCGGCCACGACCAGGTCCATGACTTCCCGGAACTCTGCCAGGGTGCTCATCGTCGAGCCGAGCAGGCTGAGGTGTTTGGCGAAGATAAAACGGTTGTCGATCTCGAACTTCGGCCCGCCACTGTTCCCCACTGTGAGCAGGCGCCCGCCTTTCCGCAGGCTGCGCAGGCTTTGCATAAAGGTGGTACCGACGTTGTCCACGACTGCGTCCACACCGCGCTTGTCCGTGGCGATGAAAACGGCCCTGGACCAGTCTGCCTCTTTGGCGCGATCGATCAGGATATCCGCACCGATGGATTGGGCCTTCTCCAGCTTCTCCGCACTCGATCCGACGACCACGACCCGGGCGCCAATGTATCTGGCGATCTGGATGCTGGCCGTGTTGACCCCGCCTCCCGCACCCACGATCAGGACCGTTTCATCCTTTTGCAGATTGCCGCGCACCACGAGCGAATGCCAGGCGGTCTGATAGACCAGCGCCGCGGCGGCCGCCTGGTGAAAGTCGAATCCCTGTGGCAGCTTATACAGCTGGCGCGCAGCCACCGCCACATATTGAGCATAGGTGCCCCGGACCGTCTCGCCCAGCAGGTGCCAGTTGACACACAGGTTATCCCTTCCGGCCAGGCAGAACTCGCATTTCCCGCAGCCCAGGTTGGGGTCGATGACAACAGGCTCACCTGCTTCAAATCCGTCGACGCCTTCGCCCCAGGCAGCCACCTCCCCGGCGCCATCCGCGCCGTCGATGTGAGGCAGCTCCAGCTTCAGCCCGGGCCATCCATTGCGGACCATCACGTCCATGCGGTTGAGCGCCGCTGCCCGCAGTCGGACCAATACCTGGTCCGGCCCGGGTCCAGGCGCCGGAAAGTCCGTGTATTCCAACACGTCAGGTCCACCATGCCGGTGGAAAAGTACAGTTTTCATAGGGTTGTGTATGAGACCTAGTTACTGGCACAGCCAGCCGAGATCGCCGGCGTGCGAGAGCTGGAATTGTAACGTACCTTTTCCATTTTTGATCTCGCACATGGATTTTCCCCACGAAAAGGGAGTTATTTCAGGCCCAGCTCGCTCCTGGAGATCACAAGCCGCTGGATCTCGCTCGTTCCTTCATAGATCTCGGTGATCTTGGCATCCCGGAAGTAGCGCTCCACGGGCAGTTCCTTGCTATATCCCATTCCGCCGTGGATTTGCACGGCCTGGTGGGTCACATACATTGCGGTTTCGGAAGCATACAATTTTGCCATGGAGGCTTCCAGGGAGTAGCGGCTGCCGTCCTGCTTGGACCTTTCCTTGGCCATGGCCGCGTTATAGGTTAGCAGGCGCGAGGCTTCGATGCGGGTCTTCATATCGGCGATCTTGAACCCCGTCCCCTGGAAGGCGCCGATCGGGTGACCGAACGCCTCCCGATCGACCGCGTACCGGCGCGCCGCTTCGTAGGCTGCCTCTGCGATCCCGAGCGCCTGGGTTGCGATCCCGATCCGGCCCGCGTCCAGGATGGTCATGGCAAACTTGAAGCCCTCCCCCTCCTTGCCCAGTAGGTTTTCGGCAGGGACCCGGCAGTTCTCGAAGAGCAGCTCACTGGTGGCCGAGGCGCGGATGCCCAGCTTGGGTTCCTTCTTGCCGCGTGTCAATCCGGGCGTATCGCCGGGCACCAGGAAGGCGCTGATACCCTTCTGCTTTTTCTCCGGGTCGGTCACCATGAAGACGACAAAGTAATCGGCCACCGGACCGCTCGTCACCCAGGACTTGCGGCCGTTCAGGACGTATGAGTCGCCGTCACGCGTGGCGCGGCTGCGCATCGTCCCGGCGTCCGATCCGCTTTGCGGCTCGGTCAGCGAATAGGCGCCCACCGCCTGTCCCGAGGCAACCGGGGCCACATACTTTTGCTTCTGCTCCTCCGTGCCGAACTTCATGATGCCGTGACAGTACAGGGAATTGTTGACCGACATGATCACCCCGTGCGAGGCGTCCGCCTTGCAGATCTCCTCCAGGGCCAGGACATAGGCCAGGG
Source organism: Bacteroidota bacterium (assembly GCA_050258995.1). Taxonomy (GTDB): domain Bacteria; phylum Chloroflexota; class Anaerolineae; order Anaerolineales; family Villigracilaceae; genus Defluviilinea. The sequence goes on along the minus strand of JBLMZU010000603.1, from coordinate 621 downwards.
TGTCCATCCCCGCGCCGCCGTACTGCTCGGGGACCTCGATGCCCATGAAGCCCATCCCGCCCATCTTTTTGATCGTGGCACGCGGAAATTCCCCGCTCTCATCGAACTCCGCCGCAATGGGAACGATTTCCTTCTGGGCAAAATCCCGGGCCGCATCCCGGATCATCTTATGCTCGTCACTCAGGGAAAACATGGCAGGATCAGACATTGCTCCTCCGGTTGGTGATCTTTGGAAATTATACGTTATATTTTCGTCTGATAAAATGATCTTATCATTTGTGGCGGCTGCACGGCCGCGATCCAACTCCGTGAAAGCATCTCATGATGAACTCCTCCCCCACCACTGAAGAACGCATCTGGGCTGTGATCTCCCACCTCTCTGCGCTGGCCTTTGGCATGGGACTGGCCCTGGCGATCCTGGGCTGGTCTGAGCAGCGGCGCAAGTCGAAGTATGCCTCCTTCCAGTGTCTGCAGGCCCTGGGTTACCAGTCGCTGGGCTATACGGTCTGGCTGTTGTCCTATCTTGTGGTGGCCGTCCTTTTTCTGGTCCTGCTTATGATCGAGTCTTTCCTCACAGAAAAATATGGGACGCCGATCAGCACCATGACCGGGGTGGAGGCA
>JBLMZU010000602.1:0-2960 GCA_050258995.1 Bacteroidota bacterium | reverse complement strand
GCGAACGCCAAATAATTGCCAGATTACCTGAGCAATCCGATCCAAGGTCCAGTAGTCTCCGGCATACCCAAAGGCATATGCTCCTTTGTCCAGTGCTTTCTCCAGGCGCTTCGTCTGCTTGGCAGACAATTTTCTGGGACGACCAGGTAAGCGCCCTGTTTTCTTCTTTTTGGGCTTTTTGGCATCTGCTTGCCAGCGATCTACGGAGCGCTTCGTGACTTCCAGAATTTCTGCCACTTCTTTCGGAGTCTTTCCTTCGGCTAGCAGTGCTAGTCCACGGGCTCTTCGTTCCGCAAGTTGTTCGTTGGTCCCTTTTCGTCTCATGTGCCCATTATGACACAGTTGAGACAATTATTTTTCAAATATCAGTAAGATCAATGCGGCACGAGTTTGATTGTCGCGGCTCGCGCTTCGGGGCCGTTGATGTGACTAATAATACTTGCTGCGTACCGCCGATACTTGCCGGCATAGGCAATGTCGATCCGCTCGTTGATCACTGGATCGGGTTCCTCCACAAAGGTGACATCTTTTACAACACCACCGGCCCGGATCTGGCCCGCATGGCGCGACTGTACGCCGCGAAACCAGGCGGAACCACGCCCGTTCACGGACCGGACGTAGAGCTCATCCCCTACGCGCACCACCCAGATCGTCACCGGGTTGCGAATCGTGCCATCCTGTCGGAGGGATGCGATCTGCAATTCTTCCGCGTTTCCAATTTTGTTGAGTTCGTCACTTGTCCAGGTAGTCATTGGTTCTCCTCTCATCGACGCAGTAACGGTCGATCGTGCTACGTTCATTCATGATATCTCGGCTCTCAGCCACCTGCTCCAGCGGCTGAGTCAAAATAAAGGCCTTGCCGGGGTTGATATTTTAGTGACCCCAGGGCTCAAATCGTATCGGCATTTCGTTCCAACCGGATCTAATCTGGAAAAGGAATGCCTGTGATGTCGTTGCAAAGGCTCAGAAAGCTCTCCTGCAGCTTGACGTCGCCGGTCTGCGGATTGCAGCGTTTTTCTGTTCGATGATGGAAATAATGACCACTGACTTTAGCCCTGCTTTCGTCGCTCACCGCCAGCCAGGTTTGTGTCTCATATCCTTTTTGAAGATCATCCGGTGCGCCACGCCCGCCCGTTTTTGTAGGCACCCAACCCGGATCGACTGCATTGGCGTAAACATCCGGCCATTTGCGGGCCACTGCCATGCAAAGCATCACCATATGCAGCTTTGAATCTGAATAACTGATACGAGGATTGTCCTTCTTGAAGTTTTCCAGGTTGGGACGCCCCTGGAGATGCATGCCAGAGCTCAGGTAAATCAGGCGCCCGGGTTTTTGCATCAAACAGGTAAGAATATAGGGCGCGATTGTATTGACCATGAAAATATCCCTGGCTGGAGCCTGATACACGCCAGCGTTATGGATTACTGCATCGAAGCGACCCAACGCATTCGCTTCATGGGCTACGTTTTTGGTTTCATCGATGTCAGACAAATCTCCTACTATTACGCGCTCAGCTCCTGGCACTTTTTGCATAGCATAACGACCACGTTCCGAATTGCGCGCATGCAGGACAACCTGGTGACCCTGCTCGGCCAATGACATTGCCGCCAGCTGGCCCAGGCCATCCGCAGACCCTGTGATGAGTATTCTTGCCATTTACATTAACTCGATATGGTAGCTAGTTTTGTGAAAACTGTATCACGCTATGGGCGCAGCAGCGTCTTGATCGCCCGGCGCTCGTCCATTGCTCGGTAGCCCTCCGCCACCTGTTCCAGGGGTAGGGTCAGGTCAAATACCTTGCCAGGGTTGATCTTTCCGTTCCAGATCAGGTCGATCAACTCAGGCAGGTAGCGGCGCACCGGGGCGGGCCCGCCGTGCAGGTGGACGTGGGAAAAGAAATACTCTCCTCCGGGGATCTCCACACCGTGGAGCACGCCGACAAAGCCGACATGACCGCCAGCCCGCGTCGATTGGATGGACTGCATCATCGACTCCTGCGTGCCGACTGCCTCAATGACCGAGTGCGCGCCCAGGCCATTGGTGAGATCCTTGATCCGCGCCACGCCTTCATCACCCCGCTCAGTGACAATGTCGGTCGCACCGAATTCGAGCGCCAGCTTTTGCCGGTCCGCATGCCGGCTCATCACAATGATCCGTTCCGCACCCATCTGCTTTGCTGAAAGCACGCCGAGCAGGCCCACCGCGCCATCGCCGACCACCGCCACTGTCTTGCCAGGACCCACCGCAGCCGCGTCGGCGCCGAACCAGCCGGTACCGAGCACGTCGGAGGCGGAGAGCAGGCTCGGGAGCAGACCATCCGCTGGGAGGTCCGGGGTCGCTACGAGAGTGCCATCCGCCAGCGGGATGCGGGCATATTCTGCCTGCGTCCCGACTCCCCCTACGCCAACGCGCTGGATACAGGACGATTGGTAGCCGGACCGGCAGATCTCGCAGGTGTTGTCTGAGGCGAAGAATGAGCCAACGACAAACTGGCCTGGCCTGATGTGTTTAACTTCGCTTCCGACTTCCTCGACGATGCCGGCGTACTCGTGTCCCATCGGTATGGGCAGCGTCACCTTGTCGATACCGCGGTAGGCCCAGAGATCCGAGCCGCACACACATGTGACCGATAGTTTAATGATGGCATCGGTCGGCTCGACGATCGTCGGGTCGGGACGCTCCTCGAAGCGGACATCCCCAGGGCCGTAAAGCATTGTTCCTTGCATGATCCATTTCCTTTCAGATATCAAATACCGGCTGCGCTCTCAGGCAATGCAGCCAACGCCATACATGTAGGTTGGACGGATTTGATTTTTCAGATCCATTAAATATTAAGTTTTGCATTTCCAAATCGCTTTACAGTTTCCGGATCACGGTGATCCAGGAAGAGGCTTGCCTTCGTGTCCAGGGTGAGGATCCCATTCATATCTTCAGGGCTGAGATCAAAATCAAAGATGTT
>JBLMZU010000601.1:0-10486 GCA_050258995.1 Bacteroidota bacterium | reverse complement strand
TGGAAGATTCAGGCCGGGTTTCTGATCCATCCTGCTTTTGGAAGGAGGAGAGCGATTAACTTGATAAAATTCACGAATGGACAAACGCTATCTCATCGCTTCGATTCTTGTCGTGGCATGTCTCGCCGGGGCCGGGACTGCTTATTACATGTATCGCCCCAACGCTGCGCGCATGCTTGCCTTCCGCACCTGGATGAACAACCCAGCTTCGCATCCGGACTGGAAGCTTTCGGCCGGTACCCAATGCGGACCGGCCCCGTTCCATTTCCCCACCGATGGCTTTGTCGGGTTCCTGTGGGGGGATTCGTTCCGCATCGGTCACCGCCACCAGGGGATCGATATCTTTGCCGGGACGGGCATCGGCAGCACCCGCGTCGTCGCGGCCTACCCTGGATTCTTAACCCGTTTGCCCGATTGGAAATCCAGCGTGATCGTGCGCGTGCCCGATGACCCTCTGCACCCTGGCAGACAGATCTGGCTTTACTACACACACATGGCAGATGAACAGGGGAACTCCTTCATCTCATCAGAATTTCCTCCCGGCACGTATGAAGTCCCGATTGATACAGGGACTCTCCTCGGCTATCAAGGGGACTATTCCGGCGACCCGAACAACCCGGTCGGTGTACACCTGCATTTTTCCATTGTGAAGGACGATGGCAGCGGAAAGTTCAAAAACGAGTTGAATATCGATAACACCCTTGACCCATCCCCGTATCTGGGATTACCTTTGAACGGATACGAGAACCGTGATCACGTCCCGCTTTGTGAGCAATCCAGTGATTGATATCAAGGACAAGGTCGTGCTGATCACCGGTGCCGGCAGGGGGAGTGGGCGCCTGCTGGCACTGGCACTTGCCGCGCAGGGTGCCCGGGTCGCTGCCAACGATGTTTCGCCGGTCAATGTTGAACAGGTGGTGGACCAGATCAATGCCGAGGGGGGACAGGCGAAATCCTATATTGAAGACATTGCCAAGAAGCTCGGCGCGCAATATGTGATCAACCAGGTGGAGGAGGATTTCGGGCGGCTCGACATCCTGATCAACCATGCTTCGGTGGAGCCGCACGTCCCGCTCCTGCAGATCGACGAGTGGGACTGGCACCGCGTCCTGGATGTCAATCTGACAGGTGCCTTTCTGATGACGCAATCAGCAGGGCGGGTCATGCAAGCCGCGGGCGGAGGTGTGATTCTCAACCTGATACCACCGCTCCAGAAGCCTGTTGTTAAGGAAACGGTTGCCGGGGCGGCATTTGTCGCCAGCATGATGGGCCTGGAAGGCCTGACCCGCCAGGCCGCGCACGAATTAAGCCCCTATGGGATTCGTGTCCATGCTGTTGAGAGTGGAGGCGATCAGGTCATCGAAAGGGTGATGGCGCTGCTGCTCAATGGAAAGGAGGAGGGATGAGGGAATTGACCGAATACCGCAGGAACCTGATTAACAGGCTGGTCGCCGCAGCTCATGAATTCCAGGCAGAATGCCTGGCTGTAAAGGATGTTTTTACGCCACTGGCGCCCGGTGACTGGAACACGCACCAGGTCGCCGCCCATACCCGGGACGTGGACAAGCTGGTGTACGGTGCGCGCGTCCGCCGTACGGCAGCAGAGGACAACCCTGAATTCGAGAGCTTCGATGGTGAAACGCACATTGCCCAGCATTATTCCACGGCAGAGCCATTGGAGGAGATCCTGAATGAATTGGTGAATCAGGTGGAAAGCCTGGCCGGCATGCTGCGTGACCTGCCTCCCCAGGTCTGGGCGCGTGTATCAAGCCATGTGATGCTTGGTCGAGGGATCACGCTGCAGAGCTGGGTGGAAAAAGACCTGGCGCATATTGAGGAACACTTGAAAACGGTGGAGAATCGCCAAAAAGATTAAGCGGAACTGTTTTTTCTGCCCGTCATTACCACAATTGAAATCCTGTCAGGGTCGCCAGCCAGGCAAAGAACCATTGATAGAATTGCAGGCCGATCCCGGCCACTGCAATCCCCAACAAGGACCCTGCAATGACATCCGATAGATAGTGCACGCCCATCGCCACGCGCGCTAACGCGACCAGAGGGGCCCAGATCCACAGCACGACGCCCAGCCACGGCGGACCCAGCGCGCTGCCGATCACGGCGATGAGAAAGGCGCGCGCCGCGTGGCCCGATGGAAAGGAATGGGGATCGGTATTCCGGTAAATTCCGCCCCATTCCCCCTCCGGGCGTTTTCTCCTTACAAATAATTTAATGATCATCACCAGAACGGCCAGCAGGCTGATGCCAACGAACAACACCACCGCCCATTGCTTCCAGGTGGCATCACTAAAAATCCATAACAGGATTAACGCCACACCCCAAAACCACGAGTCGCCTGAATGGGCCAGGAAGATGGCAATGTTGCGCAGTGTGCCGGGCTTCTCGGCGACACGCATTTGATTGGAGAGCCGGGCATCCAGCTCTAACAGGGAGGATAAATTCATTGACCGGGCTTGTGCTTCGATGGGACTCGTTTCTTTACTATTCCCAGCGATTTTCCTCTCTTCTAAAAGTATTAACCCGCCGATCGATCAGGCCGCTGCCTTCTGTGGGGAAGCGGATGCATCCTGCTGCTTTCCCAGGTCGGCGCGCATGAGCTCGAGCTGGTGCGGCTTGTCCACGTCCATGCAGGCTTCGGCGTAGGGCCAGACGATCGCCCGTCCCTGAATGCCGATCCGCTTGCAGACGCGTTTAATGGCATCATCCAGGGTCAGCTGCCGGGTGAAAAGCGCGAATAACACCCCCAGTCCAATGATCTTTGCCTGCTTGAGCGGACTCTTTCGGTTGCCGATCAGCTGCTCCCACATATCCAGGTGTTCGGTGGCCATTCGCACATGCGACATGTTGATGTCCGCCCCGCAGACATCCATATCCTTCAAATGGGTAAAGGTCCTCCTGGAATTGGGAAAGCGCTTTTCCATGACTTCCCTGGGACAGATCCCATAGTAAAGATCGTCCTTTGTCTGCATGCAGGTGTCCACCAGCCAGTCCACCATTTCGGCCTTGAGGGCGGGGATATCGGAGGACACAAGCAGAACGTAATCCGTATCCTTTTTTAATTCGAGGGCCTTATTGATGCCCGCGACCACATTCGCAAGCATGCGCCCCTGGTTGGAAAGAAAGTAAAGCGGCTTTTTGCAGGTAACGCCGCTCTTGGGAGAAAGGCCAATCACAATGACGTTATCCACGCTTTTGGCATTTCCCAGGGCGTCCAGGACCCACTGGATCATGGGCTTGCCTGCCACATCGATCATGGCTTTCGAGTCGCCGTGCGAATACGTGTAGAGCGGATCTTCAGGCTGTGGGATGCCACCGGCAGTTACGATTGCGTCCATAGAGTCTCCTTCGGTAAGTACATCGGCAGACACAAAAACAGGCAGACAAATCCCTGCTTGTATACCTGTTTTCTTGTGTACTTGTTTACCTATCCTCCTAATTCAGCTCCTGCAGTTGAGGTTCAAAGCCGAGTTTATCAAGCATCTGGTTGAGCTCATCAAAGCTCAGGGGACGTCCCTTGCCGGAAACAGCAACGAGCGCGGCCTCCATCATGTTCGTGCCAAAGGAGCGGCCATCCAGGACAGGAGTGGTGGTCACGAGGTATTTCACCCCACATTTCTTAAACAGCGCCACGTCTTCAGGGGTCGTCGTGTTGGTGACAATGACCTTGCCCTGCATGTTATCGGGCATATGCTTCTTGATGTAATGACAATCTCCCGCGATCACGGTTGCCCATTCATACCATTTTACATATTTCGGCTCGCGGGTTTCCTGTTTTTCGCCGGTGGGATAGAGCATCTCAAAAGGCAGGCGTGAAAGAATGGGAACGAATGTTTGGGCCACACCTTTTAAGGTTCCAAGGGAGTGTATCGGAATCGGGACACCCAGGGCAAACATCCAGTCGCAGAAGGTTGTCTCATAGCCTGCTTCTGCAAAGGTTTTTGAAAGTCCCCAGCGGTCCAGGCCCATGGGGAGCATGACCTTGCGTCCACATGAATTGATATATCCGCCAATTGTCTTTTCCAGAAAAGAAGGAGCCTTGTTCTCGAGGGTGTTCTTTAGGCCGCCACCATCCACAACCGGGGTCTTCTCGATATAACGGGTCAATTTCTGCACTGAATGATAGGGGTAAAACTTGCCTTCGATATATGTCCCCAGGTCGGCCCCTCCAACGCCGAAGGCATCCACTTTACCATCAAGCTCCTTGTAGCGGAGTGCGGCGGCTTCCATATCACCGTCTGTTCCGATGCGCTCGATGCTGACCTGTTCACCTAATAAATTGACTTCCACTGCCTTGTTGCGTTTTGAGGAACCAATACTAATACTGACGGCTCTTTTCATATATAATGCGCCTCCTGATAGGTTGATGTATTATATAACGGAATCAGGACGGCGGATTAAGTGGAAGTGTGAAGAAAAATGTTGTCCCCCGGCCAAGCTCACTCTCCACCCGGATCCTTCCCCCATGCACCTCGATGATTCTCTTGACCAGAGCCAGGCCGATGCCCGTCCCGTCGCTGCGCGGGTCAAGCTTGTTGAACAGTCCGAAGATCCGCTCAAAGTGCTCGGGGGCGATCCCCATCCCATTATCGCGTACAAAGAAGGTGGACCGGTCGTGTCCCTCCTCCCCCATCCAGCCAACGTGGATGCGTGGCTCCTTCTGATCTCCCATAAACTTGGAGGCATTATCGAGCAGGTTCTGCATCACTTCCACCAGCCTGGGACGGTCTCCGAATACCTCAGGCAATCCCTCGTCGATCTGCAGAGCGATCTTCTTTTCCAGTAAGCGGCCCGCGACCAGCTCTACGGCTTCCCGTGTAATCTCCTCAAAAGGAACGGCAGCCGATTCGTTTTTCATCCGCCCGACGCGTGAAAGCTCCAGAAGCTCATTCAAAAGCCTGTACATCTTGTCTGTCGCTTCGGTGATGCGCTGGATATCGACACCCAGGCGCTCCCGGTCGCCGTTCAGGGCGTCCTGTTCGAGAAAGCCGAGGAAGCCGCGGATCGTGAAGAGGGGAGACTTCAAATCGTGGGAGACCGTATACGTGAAGCGCTCCAGCTCGATGTTCTTGTTCTCGAGCTCGACGATCAGGTCCTTGCGAGTACCCAGCTCCAGTTGCAGGTCTGAGAACAGGCGCGCATTCTCCAGTGCAATGGCCACCTGGCTGGCATAGGTCATCGCCAGCCGGGCATGCCTTTCCGTGAATTTCGACGGCTGATAGCCATCCAGTGCGATCACACCGATCACCCTGCCGGAAACCTTCAGAGGGACGGCCAGCCAGGCATGGATGCGGTTGTGCGGAAATAGATGGAAGGCAGGATAGAATTCCTGAATATCATCATACAGAGTATAGGGAGCAGCGCCCCGGAGTACAGGATAGGAAGGCTCGCTCTCATTGATCCCAAAGCAGTTTTCCGAATGGACAGGGCTCATGCCAAAGCCGCGAATACTGACGATCTCCAGCATCGGGCCGTTGATCAGCTGGACAGAGGCGCTGTCGAACGGGACCACTCTTTCGAGCTGTTCCAGGATGCGGTCGATCGCCTCCGACTTTTCGAGGGTCGCCGCGACGATCGCCACGCACTCGCGCAGCGTCTCCGACTCGGCGTTCTTGCTCTCCAGCTCGGCTATCAATTTCCTGCGGTGTTCCAGCTCCTCCTGCAGCTCGGAGACCAGGCGGGCATTGTCCAGGGCGATGGCGAGCTGGTTGGCAAAGGTGACCGCCAGTTGTGCATGGTGCTCGTTGAACTGGCCGCGGCTCCTGCCGTCCAGTGCAATCAAGCCGATGATCTTGCCGCGCGTTTTCAGCGGGATGGCCAGCCAGGACCGGACATAGGTATGCGGCTCCATCTGAAAATCGGCAAGTTCCTCCTGCACATTGTTGTTGAGTATGTAAGGAACTTCACCGCTCAGGATCGGATAAGCAGAGTTTCCCCGGTTTACCGTAAATGCCATACCTGGCCCGACTTCGGGAGGAAGATTGACCCCGCTGATGAAAAGCTGCCGATTGCCCTCGATGGTCCAGACCGACGTCGTATCATAGGGGATCACACGGCGGATCTGTTCCAGGACACGCTGGATGATCTCCGAAAACTCAAATGTATCGACGATGCTGGCCAGGCTCTCGCGCAGGGTTACGGATTCCCGGTTTCCGGCTTCCAGCTCATGGATCAGCTTTTCACGCTCCGAGTCGACCCGTTTCTGCCGGATGCGTATTTTTAACCTGGGATTGGCGGAGGAGACGCGTCGCATTTCAGGAGAAAAATTCAAAACAGCAGGAAATGTTGAGTAGATGACTTTGCCACATCGTGACCATTATATAGCATGGGACCCTCCCGGAGTCCTTACAAATCAAAAACCTTCCCCCATTCGGTTTCCATCAAGGAGCGATGGTTCTATCTTTCGTTCCCGCCCTAGGGTGTGCAGATGACTTTGAAGACCGCCTCTCCCGCCTGGCTGTTTGGCGGGGCGTTTCGTACAATAATGGAATAATCTCCTGCCCGGGATACCTGATAGTAATCCTGCACGGTCTTCGTTTCTCCCTGCTCGAAAAGCACCTGTTTGGGCGCGGAGGTTCTTCCCTCGCTGGATTCCCAGTACCAGTTCACGATCAAGGGGCCGTTCGTCGTGATATCTGCACTGATGATGACGCTTTGCGGGAAGGCGTTACAAGCCACATTCATGGCAGACGGGTCCACCCTGACTTTGATATCGGTCACCATGATCTCCGGCGGACCTACAACCGGAAGCTTTTCCAGGTTTCCCTCCACATTGACCAGGTCCGTGAACAGCCAGCAGGAGGTGGATGGATCGCTTGGGTTGCGGACATACACCCAGGTGACATCGATATTCTTGCCGATCACCTCCGCCTGCCGCCCGATGATCAGTGCCCCGATCACCGCATAGGAGACATCCGGCCCAAAGCGGCAGTTGACAGGCTGATCGCGAGGCGAGGCCAGGACCATGGACGGCGTGGAGGTAAACGTTGCCGTGGGGAAATTAACCTCCTCGATCATCGTTTCGATCGATGTCGGACCGGGAGATGGTGTATTGATCCCTGTCACCGGGATGTCAATTGTCGGCTCGAAGCTTGCAGGCTTCGCCTGCGGCAGCGGCGTGTCCGGGCCCGTGATACTACAGGATGAAAGCGCGATAAACAGGGTCAGGAAAAAAATCAAATGACGGCGTTTCATTGACTCCTCCTGGATTGAATCCTAACTTGAGGCAGGCATCCCGGCAACGGTCCTTTTGACCTATTGATGATCATGGCTGGAGAACCTGCCTTCCGATCGATAACGATCCGTCTCAACGCCTATAGCGTTTAACAGGACCAATACAATGACAATCTCCGATAAAGCCCAGGCAGACAGAAACCCAGGATCAATATGACCCTCTCTGCAAAAAATCCAGCCTCCGATGAGAAGAGGGTGTTTGTTCTTTTGTGATGAAAGTTTAGGCTGGTCGATCGGCTAGAATGAATTCGGAATGGGACGGAATCTTATTCCGTCCCACTTGTTTTTACGGCTGCAGACAGGCAGGAACGGAATCGCTTGATCCGAAGGGATCCTGGGTCAGCCCATTTTGATCGTAGATCTTGACATACTGTATATCAGGGAACTGCTTCAGGTTGAGGAACAACAGGTTGGCGATGGTGTAATTCGGGTTGGCAGGCTCGCATACGCCTGTTAAATATACACGGGCAATGCCATTCACCACTTCGACTCTGCTGTAACCGGTGAAGCCGTCATAGATGGCGGTCCAGCCGTATTGGAATTTCTCCGTGGCACCCGGACCTTTGAAGTATTCGTCCAGCAGGCCGCCGACGATGTCATTGCTGCGGACATAGCGGGTGCCCACCCTTTCAAAAGGCGGCAGGTTGTTGGCATAGCGATATTTGTTGACAAAATAGATATCCACCAACGTGTATTGAGGCGTGATGGTAGGGAGCCGGGTACGCGTGGCGGTGGGTGTCCGTGTCGGAGTGCGCGTGGCGGTCGGCGTACGCGTTCGGGTTGGTGTACGGGTAAATGTGGGAGTACGCGTGGCTGTAGGAGTCCGTGTAAAGGTCGGTGTGCGTGACGGTGTGGGCGTACGCGTTACTGTTGGTGTACGCGTGCTTGTCGGCGTGCGGGTTGGTGTTCTGGTGCTGGTTGCGGTTCGGGTGAAAGTTGGCGTGCGCGAGGCAGTGGGAGTCCGCGTGATGGTGGGAGTACGAGTTGCCGTTGGTGTTCGGGACGAGGTGGGCGTACGGGAAGGCGTGCGCGTCGCAGTGGCGGTGCGGGTGGCGGTCGGCGTTCTCGTGACAGTGGGAGTGGAGGTTCTTGTCGGTGTGCGCGTCACAGTGGGCGTGGGAGTATTCGAGGGCGTCCTGGTTACGGTCGGGGTACGGGTGATCGTGGGGGAGGGGGTGATGCTGGGGGTGTCTGTCACCGTGGGGGTGACCGGCGTCAGCGGTGTGGGCGTCACATCGCCCTGGAAGACGAAGCGGACCGCGTCCGCGCCCACGAACAGATTGCTGACGGCTGTCGACTCGTCCTGGGTACGGTTCGTCAGCTCGATATACTCATCCTCGTTGCCGTTGAAGTTATATTTCCCAATGTACAGCCATCCGTCATCGACATAATAAATGTTGGGGAACACGGACTGGTTGACGGTCACCGTATCCGACCCGCCGGCATGGCGAATGGTGTAGATCGCGCCCTCGGTGGTGGCGCGTACGGGAGGAATCCGAACGTAAACAGAATAGAATCCATCGTTGGCGCCTGCCGGCAGGTTCCAGTGCGCGGTACAGCTCGGTGAAGTGAGCCGCGCTCCTGCATAGCGCATGACCCCGCCCTGGGTGCCGCTTACCGCAATATCGTTCCAGCATTGGTCGGGGAACTCGGCGAAGTTGGCCGAGCCATCGTCCACGAGGATGCCTGTGGGAGCGGCCGGCGGATAGGCCAGCGCCGGGCCCGAGGGATAGATCTTTGCGCCATAATAACTGAAGGAGGGGAAGGCCACCCATAAAGATTCGGGCTGGTTGTACTGCCAGGGGTCAGTGCCGGACCCTTTCCAACCAAACGGGTCGACCGATCTCCCGGCCGGGCTGCGAACCGTCAGATGTAAATGCGGACCCGACGAATTGCCTGTCGTGCCGCTAATCCCGAGCATCTCCCCATGTGGGAGGGAGGCGCACCCCGGCGGGGAGCAGGCCTGCACGGCGACGGAGCTCATATGTCCGTAATAGGTGCTGTATCCGTTGGCGTGGTGTAAACGGACAAAGATCCCCAGGTTGACCCTGTGGTTCTGGGGATCCCACCAGCCCGCATAAACGACCTGGTCTGCGTCGGCAGCCGCGTACACGGGGCGGTACGAGATGCCAAAATCAATGCCATCATGACCGTCATAATAGACCCAATCACCCAGGCTGTAGGACCAGTAGCCGCCGGAGCCCGCATCACAAATCCCGGCCCGGGGAGGAGGCGTGCCGGAAGGGGCCGGTGAGGGACAGTTCTTATTGGCGACCGCACCGCTGTAGACTACAACACGGTTATCAAATGTATAGTTTGGGTTGGAATGATCGAAGACCGATTCCTGCGAGGCGGAACCGGGATAGGGTGGATAGAGAAAGGGTGCAACCACCTGCGCTGGCGCGCCGCTCGGTCCGGCAGAGGCGCCGCGCACGCTGACGAAGAGACCACAAAGAAGTAATGCGATAAGAACTTTCCCGCTAGATCGTGTCACAATTTACCCTGAATATCTGGATTGTACCCTCACGGCGCAGGCGTTGCCTGCGAAACAGGGACAGCCTTGAGCGTGGAAAGAACCGGCACCGCAGACTGGATACAGGCATCGCTTTCCTGCTGGAAGTCAACTTCAAAGGCAGTGATGATGGTCCCGTCCCCACCGGTGATCGTGATAAACTTTTTGACCCCATTTTCAAAAGCAGTGCCAACGTCAAAATTGAGGGTTCCCATCTGCAGCATTTCATGTTCCACAGACATGTTCGGCGGCAGGCCGCGCCCGCTTGTGACCGAGATGACACAATTGGGAATGGACCGGTTCCCCAGCGCAGGGAAACCAAACTGATCGGTGGTCAGCGCCCAGTCACCCGGGTCATACGTGACACGGAAGGAAAAACCGGGCGTGGAGTCGCCCGGATACGTGGGCGCGCCGTCCCAAACCTGGCGGACCGGTGCGTTGGTGACTTCGGTCGGCAGTATGAGGGTTGGTAATGGGGTGTCGGTGGGAGTGAATACAGGGGTATTGGTCGGAGCCGCCGTATTTGTCGGGGAGGCTGTATCCGTGGGTATAGGAATACCGGTCGGCGCAAAAGTGACAGTGACAGCCGGGGTACTCGTGCCTTCGATCAAAGACTGGGTGGGATTTTCCGGGACGGGAGGTTTTTCCGGCGCGGGCGCCTGGGTGGCAGCCGCTCCACCACAGGAGGTCAACAATAAAGAGAGGATCAGGACAACGATAACTCTT
>JBLMZU010000600.1:0-4158 GCA_050258995.1 Bacteroidota bacterium | reverse complement strand
CAATCCGGTCGGTCATGCGCTCCCAGTCCTGGATATAGGTGAATACGGACTTCTTGCAGAGCTCGTTGAACTTGTCGATGCCGTAGGCCTCGATCTGCTGCTTGTTGGTAAAGCCGAGCTGTTTCTCGACTTCGATCTCGACCGGCAGCCCGTGCGTATCCCATCCGCCCCGGCGGGAGACATGGTAGCCGCGCATGATCTTGTAGCGCGGGAACATATCCTTGAAGGCGCGCGCCAGCACATGATGCACACCAGGCTTGCCATTGGCGGTCGGCGGACCCTCGTAAAAGACGTACTCGGGCGCGCCCCGGCGCTGCTCGATGGTATTCTTAAAGATATCGGCCAGCTTCCAAAACTTCAGCACGTTCTCTTCCATCGAAGTCACGTTGAGTTTCGGCGAAACAGGTTTGAACATTCGTGTCTCCTTCATGCATTAGTCATTAGCTCGCCTGCCTTCGGCGAGATTGCGAGGAGCGGTGTTTGCCACGGCATTTGTGCCCGATTTGATAAGCAAATCTTGCGTTTGGTGATAACTGCATCATGAAAACGCTCACCGGCCACACATTGACGAAAGGTTTAAAACAAAAGCTCCCATCTCCAACAGAGACGAGAGACTAGCTCACGCGGTACCACTCTGATTCCCGGCAAAATGCTGGGCGCTTCTTGGATGACGGATATCATCCTGTTCCGGTAACGGAGAACAACTCCGGCTTGCTTACTCGTCTTTCAGCTTGCGGCTCCGGGAGGATTTTCGACCTGCTCTGTTGACCTGCTTCCACTGGACCAGGCTCGCTGACAACCGATTCAGGTTTACTCGTTCCCATCTCTGCCTGTAGGGCGCACATTATGCCACAGTTCAATGTGCCAGTCAACGAAACCACAGCCTTCCACACCAGGCAGGGAGACATAATTGATATTTCCGCCTGTTTGCAGGATAATCATGCCCATGGCCGCTTTGCCGCTTCATCTTGAATCGCTGCCGGAAGCATCCGGCGCTCACATCGTCACCGCCTCTGCCCTGGAAATCAGCCTGCCTCAGCCTCCGAAAAAGTTCTACCGCCACGGCTGGCAGTCCTGGACCCTGACCACATGGCTGGACCCTGCCCAGCCACCCGTCCCTGTGCGGGCCATGGAATTCCGGATGAAGGATGAAGATCCCGGGTATGCTTTTTATCAGAACCACATCGGCTGCTGGGTGGGGGCTGTCGAGCTGGGGGAGGACGATATCCTGCTGCTCGGTGCGCTTGGACTGAGCGGCCGGGTCGAGATCCTCGAAGAGGCCAGCCTGCACGGATTCTTTGAGGACCGGCATGAGGGACGGTGGCTGATCGCCCGGGGTTCGGAAGATGAAGTCTTTTTAAAGTATGCCCAGGCCCTTGAGACGAGACTTGGAAAGGGGCGGTTCGAACAGGCGCCGCGGGTCTGGTGCTCCTGGTACAGCCTGTTAGGCTGGGTCGATCAAGGAAATATCCTGAAGGCGCTTGCCGGATTTGGCGATATGCCGTTTGATGTCTTCCAGATCGATGACGGCTGGCAGCTTGCCTATGGCGACTGGAAGGCAAATTCAAAATTCCCGTCAGGCATGCAATCCCTGGCAGAAAAGATCTCTGCCACTGGCAGGATACCCGGCCTCTGGCTGGCACCCTTCATGGTGTCGGAGAATTCCCGGCTTGCGAAGGAACATCCCGACTGGCTGCTGCGTGACGAACAGGGCAGCCTTCTCCATAGCGGGATCACCTGGAGTGGATCCCCGTTGGCACTGGATGTCAGCCACCCGGAAGTGCTTGATTGGCTGGACCAGCTCATCCGCAAGGTACGCGGCTGGGGCTATCGATATCTCAAGCTGGACTTCCTCTATATTGGTGGCCTGGTCGGGAAAAGATCCAGGGAGATCCCGCGCGAGGTGGCATATCGCAACGCCATGCAGGTCATCCGGGAGGCCGCCGGCGACGCCTATATCCTGGCCTGCGGCGCGCCGATCCTGCCTTCGCTGGGCTTATGCGATGGCCTCCGGGTAGGGCCGGATGTCTCACCCTTCTGGCTGAACACACCGCTGACCGTCTGGCTCAACAATCCCAACGACACCTGTACGCAGAACGCCGTCCGCACGAGCCTGCACCGTATGTGGCTGTCGCCCCTGGTCAATGTGGATCCGGACGTTATGTTCTTCCGCTCGAAATATAATGCACTGCAGCCCGGTGAAAACCAGCTGCTCCAGGATCTGGGCATGATCTCGGGCTTCAAAGCCACCTCCGACCTGCCGGGCTGGATGAACCCAGCAGAGATGGAAACACTCAGGCAGTTCCTGCAGGCAGCACCCGATATCCAGAAGCAGAAGCGCTATCATTACCGTATTGATTGCCGCAATGTGGATTTCAGCCCTGTGGTGCCCATCCCTACTTCAGACAGGAATATTCCGGTCTGGCTGACAAAAAATCTCGGCCTGCTGAAAATTGCATGGCACCAGGCATTGCCTGCCATTCTTGAATCTATTAAGAAGTGATTGGATTTTAGCCGCATATCTGACCCAACAGCTCACCCATATTCTTTCGGAATCAGAGGGTAGATTTTATCTACCTCATTGTTTCGCGGTATAATCGTCTTACGATTTAGTGTCGATAAGGAGTTGTAAAGCGATGGAAGCTGTAACCATTTCGTCCAAATATCAAGTGGTGATCCCGCGCGAGGTTCGGAAACAGTTCAACCTAAAGCCAGGGCAAAAACTTATGTTTATTCCCTACAACGGAACGTTGCGTGTGGTGGTAGTTCCACCAATTAAGAAAGCGCGCGGAATGCTCAAGGGCATGAATACAGAGAACTTCCGGGAAGAAGTCGATGAGGAACGTTAATGAACATTGTCGATTCATCGGGCTGGATTGAATATATCGCGGATGATGCAAATGCAGACTTTTTTGAACCGCCTATTGTTGATTCAGAGAATTTGCTTGTACCTACGATCTGCTTGTACGAAGTGTTCAAGCGAGTCCTGCAGGAATTTGGAGAGGAGCGCGCTCTTGATGCCATGGGGATTATGTCCTTGGGCACCGTCATAGATCTTGATCTCCAAATCGCAATTCACGCCGCGCAAATCTCCAATGAGTTAAAACTGGCAATGGCAGACAGTATCATTCTCGCAACAGCCCGCGCTTATGATGCAACTCTTTGGACCCAGGATGAACATTTCAAGGGCATTGACGGCGTGAATTTAGTAAAGAAGAAGTCTAGAAAATAAAGCTTCCTGCAATCAAACCACGTGCCGCTATAGAATGGCCAAAGATGGCCCGAAAAGACAGTCCTATTAACTCTCAGAGGATAATGCTGCTCATCTAGAAATCGTATCACACCAGGCGCTGCCTGCCCTTCTCAAATCGATTAAAAAGTAATTGGATCTTACCTCATCAACTGATTAAAAAGATCGCCTGATTTGGCCGCCATAATGAAATCGTTTTTATGAAGCCCCCCAATGATATGTGTCCACCATTGAAGCTACAGCTATCCAGAAACCACAAGAAGGAATCACTTTCAGCTGCCGACTGAGCGTTGCCAACCCGAAAAGAAAACGCGGTGGAGCTAGAGCTTATCAGTCTTCGCAGCCATAATAAAGTCGTTTTGATGAAGTCCCCCGGTAACATGAGTCCACCAGTTGACGGTTACACGCCCATATTCGGTAATAAGCATGGGATGGTGATCTTGTTCCTCGGCGATTAAACCTACTTTGTTTGTGAATTCTAAAGCCTCGGCAAAATTCTTGAATTTAAAAACACGCTCCAATCTCTTCTCTCCATCCACCTCCCTGATCTGCCACTCGGGAACCCGGGTTCGAAGCGTGTCAATCTCGCCCTCTGATAAGGCTGGATCACCTTTATGAGGGGTAACACAATTCATTTGGTGTAAGTCCGTCATCTTATTTCCTTTACTAAACAACTTTTAATAAGCCTAGAAAGCATTCAAAAATTATACTCTTCTATTTAGAAGTGTATTTCAAGTTGAAATATAAACACCTCAGACAAAAGCATTCTATGTAACTTTTTAGCTACGGGGTTTTAAAGGTTTTTTTCAAAAGTTACAAACAAAATACTTTTTGAGGGTTGGAACAGTCCTGAGTGATTACGAGGGGGAGGATGAAAAGACGTAATCAGTCAGGGACTGACTACGTCT
>JBLMZU010000599.1:0-8405 GCA_050258995.1 Bacteroidota bacterium | reverse complement strand
TTTGATCGGCATCACCCGGCTGAACCGCTACCAAAAGCTGCTCCAGGAGCGCGAGAAGCTTCAGACGGCCAACAGGCGGCTTTCAGATGCCTACGAAGCCACCATCGAAGGCTGGTCGCATGCGATGGATCTGCGCGACCGCGAGACGGAAGGCCACAGCCGGCGCGTGACCGAGCTGTCCCTTCGGCTGGCCCAGGCCATGGGCATGAGTGACGAGGCGCTCGTTCATATGCGGCATGGCGCCCTCCTGCACGATATGGGCAAAATTGGCATCCCCGACTCGATCCTGCATAAACCCGATAAGCTGAACGATGAAGAATGGGAAATCATGCGAAAGCATCCGGACCTTGCCTTCAATATGCTCAATTCGATTGATTACCTGCGTGACGCCCTTGAAATCCCCTATTTTCATCATGAGAGATGGGATGGCAGTGGTTATCCACAAGGGTTGAAAGGGGAACAAATTCCCCTGGCCGCCCGTATCTTTGCAGTCGCCGATGTGTGGGATGCGCTTACTTCCAACCGTCCATACCGCCCCGCGTGGACGCGGGAGCAGGCGCGTGACTATATCCGCGAGCAATCCGGAATGCATTTTGATCCACAGGTTGTGGAGTTGTTTCTCAAAGTGATCGGTAAATGACGTGTTATGATCTGCATGTTTTACGTTTATAAATACTGAGGAGACCTCTTATTATGGAATCAGACGTTCGGATCGAACGCGACTCACTGGGAGAAATCCGTGTTCCGGCCACGGCCTTGTATGGTGCGCAGACCCAGCGCGCCGTGGAAAACTTCCCGATCTCCGGCCTCAAGCCGCGGCCTGCCTTTATCTGGTCGATGGCCATGATCAAGCGCGCGGCAGCGGAAGTGAACCGGGGGCTCGGTCTGCTGGATGAGGAACGCGCCAAGGCGATCATGCAGGCTGCCCAGGAAGTGATCGAAGGGAAATGGAACGACCAGTTTGTGGTCGATCCCTTCCAGGCCGGCGCGGGGACCAGCCATAACATGAATGTCAATGAGGTGATCGCCAACCGGGCCACACAGATCCTGGGCGGAAAAATCGGTGAGTATCGGGTCCATCCGAACGATCATGTCAACATGGCCCAATCCACAAATGACACGATCCCCACGGCGATCCGGCTGGGCTGTCTATGGCGCGTGGATGAGCTGGTGTCGACGCTGAACAATCTTGTGGATGCGCTGAATCTCAAAGCGACGGAATTCGATGGCATCGTGAAATCCGGCAGGACCCACCTGCAGGACGCCGTACCCGTCCGATTGGGACAGGAATTTGGCGCCTATGCCCGGGCAGTCGAGCGGGACGGTCAGCGGATCCGCGAAGCAGCGGAAAGGCTGCGCCGGCTGGGGATCGGCGGGACGGCCGTCGGGACCGGCCTGAACGCGCACCCCGAATATCACCCCCGCATGGTCGAAAAGCTGTCCGAGCTGACCGGGCTGCGCCTGCAAACATCGGACAACCTGTTCGAATCGATGCAGTCCATGGCGGACGCGGTGGCGTTCTCCGCATCCTTGCGTACCCTGGCACTGACCTTGATCCGCATTGCCAACGATCTGCGCCTGCTGGCATCGGGTCCTGCCACAGGCCTGGACGAGATCCACTTCCCCGCCCTTCAGCCCGGCTCGAGCATCATGCCCGGCAAGATCAACCCGGTCATGGCGGAAATGCTGGATATGGTCATGTTCCATGTGGTCGGCTGTGACACAACCGTTGCCCTCGCCGCCCAGGCAGGACAGTTGGAATTGAATGTGATGATGCCCATCATTGCATACAGTCTGTTCGAGGCCATGCAGGTCATCATTGGATCGGTGCAGGCATTCACAGTCCGCGCGGTAAAGGGCTTGACTGCGAACCGCGAAAAGGCGGAAGGCTGGCTGGCGAAAAACGCGATCATCGTAACGGCCTTGAATCCTTTGATCGGTTATTCCCAGGGCGCCCAGCTCGTCAAAGAGTCGCTCGCCAGAAATATGTCGATCCGTGAATTGATCGTCGAAAAAACAAAGGTGGGAGCACTCAAGCATCGTGACAACGACCGCCCGGTGACAATGGACGAGATAGACGAAGTACTGGGAAACCTGCGGCGCTTGACCGAGGGCGGGATTATCGAATAACAAATTAATGTTGCCCCAGCAGTTGTACTGCTGGGGCCATTGGTAACAACGCAATCAATTATAAAAAGGCGGCAGTGCAATATTTTCATATTGCGGGACTGCCGCCCCACCTTTAAGTAATTTCTGCTGTTCGGCCTTCCACCCCTCTAGCTCTCCAGTAAAAACAATGCCGGGTCTTCGATAAATTCCTTCACGCGCACCAGGAATTGCACGGCTTCGCGGCCGTCCACGATGCGGTGATCGTAACTGAGCGCAATGTACATCATCGGGCGGACGGCGATATGATCCTCATCGAGTGCGATGGGCCGGTTGTCTATCTTATGCAAACCCAGGATTCCAACCTGTGGGGGATTGAGGATCGGCGTGCTCAACAGCGAGCCGAACACGCCGCCATTGGTGATCGTAAATGTCCCCCCGCGCAAATCTTCGATGGACAACTTTCCGCTCTGGGATTTGATCACCAGCTCCTTGATGTATTTTTCGATCTCGGCAAACGAAAGTTTGTCGGCATCGCGGATGACCGGCACGACCAGTCCTTCCTCAGCGCCGATCGCCATGCCAATGTCATAGTAATGCTTGAGAACGATCTCATCGTCCTGAATCTCGGCATTCAGATATGGGAAATCCTTCAGCGCGCCGATCGCCGCCTTGACGAAAAAGGAAACGATGCCCAGCCTGATCCCGTGGCGCTCCACGAATTGATCGTGGGTCCGTTTGCGCAGGTTCATCACGTTCGTCATATCCACTTCGTTGAAGGTCGTCAGCATGGCGGTGGAGTTTTTGGCTTCGAGCAGACGCTGGGCGATCGTCCGGCGGCGGCGCGACATGCGGATGCGCTCCTCGGGTCGATCCCCCGCTGGTGGCACGGCGGAGACTTCGTTTTGCACATCTGCCAGTGCCTGGGGTTGTTCGGCAGCCCGGTCCAGCCGGTCCTGCGCCTGCAGGTATTTCTCGACATCCGCCCGCGTCACGCGGCCCTCGGAACCAGTACCACGCACTTCACCGAGATTCACATCCCTGTCACGCGCCAGCCGGGAGGCGATCGGGGTAACAAGTGGCGTTTCTTTTTGTTTCTCGCTATGGCCATCCTGTCGAGGAGGCGCTGCTTTCGCCTTCTGTTCGCGTGCGGGTTCTGCCGGCTTCTCTTCGACTTTTTCAGGTTGTTTCGGTTCAGGAGGCGGCGCCTGCTGCGGCTGACCGGCTTTCTCATCGATCGTGCCAAGCACATCACCCACTTTTACATCCCCACCTTCCTGCACCTTGATCTGCTGCAGGACACCCGTGCCCTTGGCGCCAACCTCCACGTTGACCTTATCGGTTTCGAGCTCCACGAGCACATCGCCCACGTTGACGTAATCACCTTCCTTCTTAAGCCAGTGCGAGACCGTGGCCTCAAGAACGGATTCTCCCATCTCTGGAACAGTGACTTCGATCGCCATCTTAACCTCTCTCCTTGACGACACTGCGCGTGCGCGCCTGTTCATCGAATTTAAGTGTCTGCTCGATCAGAGCCTGCTGGTTGCCGCGATACGTCGTTGACGAGCCTTCCGCCGGGCTGGAGCTCTCCGGCCGTCCAACGTAATGCAGGGGATAACGGTCCTCGGTTAACTGTCGCAAACGGGGGCGCAGGAAATTCCAGGCGCCCATGTTCAATGGCTCCTCCTGGACCCAGATCAGCCGCTCCAGATTGGAATACGGCTCCAAAAGATTTTCGACAGCATCCTTCGGGAAGGGATAAAGCTGTTCCAGCCGCGCGATCCCAACATTTTTCGTTTCTTTTCGAAGCTGGCTTGAGACCAGGTCAACATAGATCCGCCCGCTGCACAGGATCAGCGAAGTCACATTTTTAGGGTCATCGACCTCACCGTCATCCAGGACCGGCTGCCAGCCCCCCTCCACCAGCTCGCCGACAGGGGAAGCCACGAGTGGATGGCGTAGGAGCCCTTTGTGGGTAAAGACGATCAGGGGCAGAGGATCGTTTTTCAACAGCAAAGCCTGCCGCCGCAACAGATGAAAATACTGCGCGGCTGTGGATGGATAGGCAATGCGCATGTTTGTTTCAGCAGCCAGGGCCAGGAATCTTTCGATGCGACCGCTGGAATGGTCCGGCCCCATGCCTTCATTTCCATGAGGCAGCAGCAGGACCAGCGAAGGAGTAAGCCCCCATTTGGCCCGGCCTGAAACCAGGAATTCATCGATCACTCCCTGGGCGTTGTTGACAAAGTCACCGTACTGCGCCTCCCAGATGTCGAGACGGCCGGGTGACTGGATGTTATATCCAATCTCAAAACCGATCGCGCCCGCTTCGCTTAAGGGGCTGTTCAGCACTTCAAAGGAAGCCTGTGCCTGTGGCAAAGCCTGTAAAGGAATATAGCCCTTGTTGGTCTGCGCATCGTAAAATACCGCGTGTCGCTGGCTGAACGTCCCGCGGGCTGTGTCCTGACCCGTCAGGCGGATCGCGATCCCATCCTGGAGGATAGAGGCGAAGGCAATATCCTCAGCCGCTGCCCAATCCACTTTATCGGCAGCCCGGGTGATCGCAGCCAGTCGTTTCTCTACGGCTTTGACCAGTTTCGAGTTGAGCTGGAAGCCATTGGGGAATTGCAGCAGGGCCTGGTTCAGTTCCTTGATGCGCTTGAGAGGAATGGCCGTCTTGACCTTCTGAGCCGCCCCACGTGGCGGCGTTGTCGGAACCGGTTCGAACAGGGATTTCTCCGCATCCAGTTTTTCGCTTTCCTGCTGCAGCTGGTTCATGTATCCCTGAAGGAGCCTGTCTGCCTGTCCCACATCGATCACCTTTTGCTTCTCCAGGCGGCTGGCCCATAATTTCCGCACGGATGGATGTCTGTCGATCTCCCGGTACATCACCGGCTGGGTAAAGCGCGGCTCGTCGCCTTCGTTGTGGCCATGGCGGCGATAACCGATCAGGTTGATGACAAAGTCCTTGTTGAACTTCTGGCGATAGGCAAAGGCGATCCGGGCAGCTTCAATGCATGCATAGGGATCATCCGCGTTGACATGGACGACCGGCATCTCGAAGCCGACCGCCATGTCACTCGCATGCAGGCTGCTGCGCAGCTCGGGGTCGGTGGCCGTAAAACCCAGCTGGTTGTTGGCGATGATATGCAGTGCGCCACTGACCGCATAACCCGGCAGGCGGGACATGTTCAGTGTCTCTGCAACAATGCCCTGGCCAACAAAGGAGGCATCCCCATGGATGAGGATCGGAAGCGATGCATTGTGGAAGTAACGCGGCGCGCCGGGCCTTTCCACACTGGTGTTTGCAGCCCGCGCCATTCCCTGGATGACAGGATCGATTTGTTCCAGATGACTCGGATTGGGCGGCATGTGAACGACCAGGTCGATCCCGGTGCTTTGGTCCGGCTTGCGATAGCCGCCCATATGATATTTGACATCACCCGTCCAGCCGAGCTCATCCCAGGTGGTGGCCCGCCCCTGCGGATCGGTGAACTCAGCAAGGATCTGACTGTAGGGCTTGTTCAGGATGTGAGCCAGCACGTTCAGGCGTCCGCGGTGGGCCATGCCAATGAAGATCACGCACACCCGGGCACGCGCCGCCGAAGCGATGACCTCGTCGAGCATGGGGATCAATATATCGAGGCCTTCGATCGAGAAGCGCGTCTTACCCGGATACATACGCTGCAGGAACAGCTCGAACGCCTCGACCTGGGACAAACGCTCCAGCAGTTTTGTTTCGTTCATATCCTCGGCCGAATCGCGAAAACGCCCGGATTCTGCCGTCTGGTGCAGCCACTCCCGCTCTTCGGGCGAATGCACGTGGGCATAATCGAAGCCGATGGTCCCACAATAAACAGTACGAAGCGCCTGGATGGCATCAAATGCATTTCCATCCTGCAGGCCCGGGAAATTGATCAGGCTGGCGGGGAGTTTGCGCAGATCGTCCTCACGAAGCTGATGGTATTCCAGATCCAGGGACGGGTCCCCGGGCTCCCGGAACAATGGATTGAGGTCGGCTGCCAGATATCCCTGCGAGCGGATCGCCTGCACCAGGTTGGCGGCCGCGATGACAGATTTCAGATCGGCCGCGGGCTGGAAGGCCGGCTCAGTCTGCTCCTTCTCCAACCGTTCAAAATAGTGTCGAGTGGCCGGATCCAGCGATTCCGGATCAGTTCTATAGCGCTCCTGGAGTCCCAGCATATAGGCCAGGTTGGGACCATGAAATTCACGTTCAGAAGTCATGCGACCACCTGTTGTGCATCCACAAGTGCAGCCTTGTCCTGGACGGCGACATACTGTCCATCCTTTTTATCCTGGATGGCCCGCTCATACACCTTGAGCATTTTGCGGGCGAGCCGCTTGTTATCATAGGCACGCGAAGCCCGTAGCGCTGCCAGTTTAAATGTACCCATCAAATCTGAATCCCCGATCAATTTCACAATTCCCCTGGACAGGGCTTCCGGATCGTTCTCTACCAGAAAGCCGTGCGAACCATCCTCGACAATATCCTGCGTCCCGCTGGCTGCCACTGCCACGACAGGCAGACCCGCGGCCATCGCTTCGAGGGTGGCCAGGCCCTGGGTCTCGGTAACTGAAGCAAATGCAAACATATCTGCAGCTTTTAAATAATTGGGGACCTGCTCGAAGGGCACACGCCCAGCGAACAGGACACGCTCCGTGATCCCGAGCTCACCTGTCAACTGGCGAAGCACCTGCGCCTGCGGTCCATCCCCGACCAGGACCAAGCGAAGGTTTGGCTGTTCCTGCAGTGCCAGGGCGAATGCCTGCAGGAGCGCCGTCCAGTTCTTTTCCTCGGCCAGCCGGCCCACAGAGATGATGACCTTGTCGTCCGGCCAGTTCCACCCGGCCCGCAATACAGTTCCATCTGCTTCCTTGTATGGAGCGATATCCAGCCCGGTGGGAATCACTGTGAAGCGATCCACCAATCCATAGTCATTCACAAGGATGGAACGCATGCTCTCCGAAGGAATGACGATATGCTGGCATTTACGCATGTACTCCCTCAGCCAGTTCATGACCCGGTCCTTGATGAACTCCTGGACCTGCTCCTGCGAAAAAGGCACGTAATGAGTGTACTCGTGATACTGGGTGTGAAAGGTGAAAATCAGCGGCAGATTGAGATCGCGCGCCTTTGTCGCGGCGGTCTGGCCCAGCAGGAAGGGATGATGCGTATGGATGACATCCGGTTTCAGCTTTGGGAGCAATTGATCCACGAAGGAAGAAACGGGCAGGGCGGTGGGAATATCGCCCGGCAATGGCAGTTTCAGGCTGGGGTAACGGAAAATAAAAGGCTCCGTGTCCTCATAGTCATCCTCCTGGGCAAAAACAAAAACGTTATGTCCAAGAGCAGACAATGCATCCCGGAATGACTGGACGGAACGGACCACTCCGCTTACGACTGGAAGATAAGTATTTGTAAAATAGGCAATATGCATGTTGTCTTTTTAAGGATTTACGGGGATGGGCTTGGATGAAAGTGTATTGGCTTCTTCAAAGCATTTACAGGCATAAATGAACATGCCTGCATTCCAGGTAAGAGGCGCTTCAGACTTATACCAGCGGCTGCCCATGAGCTCGCCATCGGTACCATACACCTCATTGACCTGTTTGTCGCGCACGATGACGGCTGACATTCGGGAAATCAATTCCTTTGCCCTGGCCATATCTCCGCAGCGGATCTCGGCGATAACGTGCCAGGCGCCCAGCCACATCCAGGCTGCTTCAGTATGGTAATTGGCCATGCCGCCCAGCACATTTTCGATTGCGATGAGTTCGCGGGGATAGGGGGACGACGTCACCCGGGTCGGCACGGGGGAGGCCATTCCTGTCAGTTCCATGGCCCGTAATATGCTCCTCGACTGTTCGGGCGTGGCCAGGCCCCAGGCAATGGCCAGCAGGTTGCCATCGCTGCTCAAGTGGTGGAGCGTATCACTGGTAACAAAATATCCAAGCTCTTCGTTCCAGAAGCGTTTTTGGATGGCCGAGGCGACCCTTTCCGCTTTACGAGCGTACTGGTTGGCATGGGCAGGCATATCCAGGTTTGCGGCCGCCCGGGCCATTTCGGAAAGCGCCTTCCAGTACACAACGTTCGTATAATGGACATAGCCGCGCCGGGCGACAGAATCAGCCCAGTCCGCAAAAGTCTGCTGCTTCAGTAGAATATCCTCCGGGCTTGCTACATGAGCCTCCAGCCAGCGTATGGCCGTCACAAGCGTGCCCCACTGGGACCGCAGGAAATCAGGATCGTTTGCCTGCTGTCCATATGTCAGTGCGCT